>JAQXAR010000033.1 GCA_029252805.1 Rickettsiales bacterium | reverse complement strand
CCGTAGAACCCGCAATGAAATATTTTATCAACTCTAACTGCTTATTTCTCGATAACTTACAATGCTTTATATACATCAATAACTCCTAACAATTTAAATGTTAGGTGTCAGCCCCTTCTTTTATGTCCGCGTTTTGCTGTATTTTACGGCGACGTTTGACTCCTCGAGGGCTTGTGGCTTGTGTAGGGTGAGGGTGATTCTATCGAGGGTGAGGAATTTATTCAGTGCACCATCTGCCAAGGATTCAAGTAAGCGTTCTATCAGTTGCCATTCTTGTGTGGCAGCGTGGTTAAGTAAAAAGCGCTCCAGCTCTGCATAATCAATCGTAGAGCTTAGGTCATCATGGTGGATGCCTTTATCGGTTTTAAGCTCGATTTCTACATGGGTAAGAAACTCTCGTATTTCTTTGCGTTCCCACTCGAAGACGCCAAGCTTTGCCTGTAATTTTAGATCATTCAAGTAAATCGTGAAGGGCATTTTCATGAAAGTTCACTTCCGTCGATATTTAGTAATTCCCCATTATAAGCGCGATCGTTGGCGAGCAACAAGGCGGTTTCCACTACCTGCTGCACCGTCGGTGGGTTCTCAGCTATTACCGTGGGTTCATGGGCGTTTGTGTTTTCGGTCGGCAAGACATGGCCGGGGCAGATACCGTTGACACGTATTTCCCCATCATATTCACGAGCCGCCATTTTAGTTGCTTCGGCGAGGCCCTTCTTGGCGATCAGGTAGGCAAAATGCGCCGGATGCGTATCGTGAATAGCGATATCGAGCATATTGATAATGCTGCCTTGTTCGGTATGGGCCGTAAATTCGCGCATCAAATTAAGCGGAGCCGAAAGGTTGATGGCGATATCTTCATGAATGCTCGCTTCAGTCGATTCTTGCAAATGCGCCCGACGGAAAGTGGAGGCATTATTGATCAGCGTGTTCAGATGCGGGAAGTCTGCTTTTACTGCTTGAATCAGGTTCTTTGTGGCGTCAGGGGCCGTGAGATCCGCTTGATAGAGCTTTGCGCCCATTTCTAGCATAAGAGCGGCGGCCTCATCGGCTGAGTGGTTATAATGCAGCGCGATATCATAGCCATCTGCCGCGAATATTCGTGCGAGCGCTGCGCCAATGCGGCGTGCGCCTCCAGTAATGAGAACCGCTTTTTGAGTCATGGGTAGAAAATAAGGCAAATGCGTAAGTGGGGCAAGCCTGCACTCACAATTTCTTGAGCCTATATTTACAGAATAACGCCCTTCTGGCGGAGCCGGAAGGGGAAAAGTTTAGATGATGCTCGTCGCGTCATTGCCACGCTTCGCTCGCAATGACGCTAGTGTGGATGGCACCCGCAGGTGCCGGGAGGGCTTGCCTTATCCTTGCAGATTTGAACGAGTATTCCCTTAGTGCCTAACCATGGTCTTTTATTCCCCGATCCTCCCGACTTTAAGCGAGCGGCTGCCAGCAGGGATAGTCCCACTGGTAGCCGGGGTGTTCAAAAAACCATACAAGGATGGCCGCGACGTCTTCAGTCGAAACCTATGACATAACGCCACCACCCCGACCCTAGGAACGAGGAGACACTGTAGTTAACGATTGCTGTCACACAACCGCTTGATAAGAGGTTGTTAAGCCCCAAAGTATCTAACTTAGATACTCTAAGGCCACTAAATACAATCTAGGCGGGTAAGTTAAGTATTTTTCTGAGTTTGAGCCGGCGGCGATTAGCTCGCTTTATATTCGCCATCATGCAGCCAGCTGCGTTGGTTTTCCGGCTTGCCGAAATAGTAACCTTGCAGGTAGTCAACGCCGAGTTCCATGAGCAGTTTGGCGGACTCGCCGGTTTCGACATATTCTGCGACGGATTTAAGGCCGAATAGTTCGGTAAATTCGAGCAAGGTTTTGACGAAGAAACGGTTATCCGGGTTATCGGTCAGGTCGCGAATGAATTCACCATCAATTTTGACCGTATCGACGGAAAGAGTCTTGAGTTGACGGAAGCTAGTATAGCCAGAGCCAAAATCATCGAGCGAAACGAGGCAGCCAAGATCTTGCACCATGGCAACAAAATAAGCCGTGCGGCGAAGGTCGCGTTGGGCGGCTGTTTCGGTAATTTCTACGGTAAGGCGTGCTGCGATATCGGGGCGGTCACGTAAGAGTGACTGGATATGTGCGAGCCAATCTGGGTTCTCAGTCGTGAGGTTAGACACGTTAAAGGCGAGATGCACGTCTGGATAGTTTTCGAGCTCTTTGACGACCATTTCGAGGACTTTGCGATCCACGATATTGATAAGTCCCATGCGTTCTGCAATCGGAATCAAAGCACCGGCAGAGCTGATACGACCACGATCATCGACAAGGCGTAAGAGGGCCTCGTAATGCGCGACTTCGCCTGTTTTAGAATCAATAATAGGCTGATAGGCGAGGCGTAATCTATCTTCGCGCATTGCTTTTGCGAGATAGTTGGCGAGTCCCATTTGCTGGCGTGCCATCATGCTATCTTCTGGCTCTTGCGTCAGCGCCGCATAGAGCATGCCTGGGTGACGGTTAAGGTCAGTGAAGGCGCGATCAATAATCACTCCTGCATCGGCGTCGTTACTGTTAAAGCTGGTATGGCCGCACAAGCTGCTTGTATGGACCGAACCAACGGAAGATTTGGTACAATAGTCTCGTACAACCTCGCCGAGAGCCTCTATCTTTTTCTTGGCGCAAGATGTATCGCATTCTGGAACGATCAAGCCAAATTGATCACGGTGGATACGGTATAGTAAGCTGCCTGCGTTTAAATGATCACGTAATTCTTTTTCTAATTCATCCATTACCGTTTCAGCGGCGCTTTGGCCGAATGCTTGGGCGATAATGGGAAGGCTCGTAATGGCCAAAACAATGACAGAGCTTTGTTCACGGCTATTGGCAAATTGTTCCTGATAATGTTGTAAGCGGCTGATGAACTCGCCTGCATTGAGAGATTTCCCCAGCTCCATCTCAGCATTACCTAAGGCAGGTTTGATGGTGGAAAGAGTGTCAGCCTCTTGTTTAGGGGGGGTGCAATTAAAGGCAATCGCACCAACCAGAATATTTTGACCCTTTTGGTGAAGAGCGCTGTGTTTGACCCAAACGGCATCTTCATCGACACCGATACGGTAACGTAAATCAAAGGTACCGCCTTCGGTTTGCCAAATCTGAATTGTCTCTTGCCAATTTTGTAAATCGCGCGGGTCGATCATTTGCTGCCAATCGTCGATATGGCGTGGTAAGGAATGAGGGTAAGGCAATACATCGCCAATATTATGACTAAAGGTGAGGTTGCCTTGGGTAATGTCCCATTGATAAAGGACGGTATCCGCCGAAGTAAGGGCGAGCTGTGCAATATCGTGCTCTATCCCTGGAGACATTGCTTGCCAGTTTTGCAGCGCAGTATCCGTTACTGCATCGGTTGTATTGGGTCCCAATTCTTGCGTCATTTGCGCGTTCACCACATCTCTTGTTAACTCTTACTTATTCTACCGGTTAAAGGTTAAGATAAGCTAAAGAATCAAAGGCTAAATGTCGTTTATTGAAGAGTAAAATGAAGAAAAATAGTCATAAAAATAGAAAAACCAAATGCGACATTCTGTTTGAACAAAATTAAACAGTTTTCAGGGTTTTTAGGATCGAATTTCCGCAACTGATAAACCATCAAATAAAGCGGGACCAAGGCTGTTAGCAAGATAAGGGGTGGCGCCTTTTCCAATAGTAATGCGATAATATAAGCGGAAAAACTGATGCCATAAAAGAGAGAAATTGCCAATTTTGCGTGTTTCTCTAACCGTCGCGCGGTGGATTTAACACCGATCTTAATATCGTCGGCAATATCTTGAAACGCGTAGATCGTATCATAGCCCAGCGTCCAGTAAATGCCGCTCAAATAGAGCAGTGAAGTGGAGATGGTAATTTCACCATTGACGGCGACCCAGCCCATCACCGCGCCGAAATTGAAAGTGAGGCCAAGGAACGCTTGTGGCCACCAAGTGATACGCTTCATGAGCGGGTAGCTGATGACCAAAGGCAGCGAGACAAGGGCTAGCCAAAATACCTCAATACGTAATTGGTAAACGATAAGCAGGGCGAGTGAGAGTAAGAGGGCCAACAGAATCAATGCCTGTAGGATGCTCAGATCGCCATTGGCTAAAGGGCGGTTTCGCGTGCGCTCGACTTTAGCGTCAATCTTGCGATCCCAAAGATCGTTAATAACGCATCCCGCACTGCGCATGATAAGCGAACCTAAAAAGAAGAGGGCGAGTAGGTTGAGTGTTGTGAGTAGCGACGTTCCATTTTGTGCGGCGGCCAGGGTAATACCCCAGCTGCAGGGCCAAAAGAGGAGCCAAGTCCCCACAGGCTTGTCCCAACGCATCAAATTGAAATAATTCTGCATTAAGCGGTTGCCATTATGTGTGTGATTACCCATCTTCCTGTTATGGAAGTTTCTCCCCCAAAGGCAAGGCTCTATGTGAAGGATGCGCTGGCTAAAGGCCAGATCGTTACGTTAGATAAAGACCAAAGTCATTATCTGCTCAAAGTGATGCGTCAAAAAATAGGCGCACAAGTGGCGCTATTTAATGGGCATGAGGGCGAATGGTGGGGCGAGATCAGCGACGATAATAAGAAAGCTGCGGCAATTACCCTGCAACAGCAAACCCGTGTACAGCAAGAGGAGCCGGATATCTGGCTTTGTTTCGCGCCGGTGAAATTCGGTAAGATTGATTTTCTCGCACAAAAAGCGACGGAGCTTGGGGTGTCCAAATTAATGCCTGTGGAGACAAAGCGTACGATTGTGAATCGCGTAAAGCATGATCGGTTGGTGGCCAATGCGATGGAGGCGGCGGAGCAATCGGAACGTCTAACCGTGCCAGAGGTCGAGAATTTGCAAACTTTTGGCAAATTGATAGCCGATTGGCCGCAAGATAGATTACTCATCGTGGCCGATGAAACCGGCGGTGGTGAACCTCCATTAGAGATGTTGCCGGTACTTCGCGATAGTCGTTTGGCAGTGCTCATTGGCCCAGAAGGTGGCTTCGCACCTGAAGAGTTAAAACAGTTATCGATGCTGCCAGGGGTACGAAAAATGAGTTTAGGCCCGCGTATTTTACGGGCGGATACTGCCGCACTTGCAGCCTTGACCTGCATTCAAGCACTTTGCGGCGATTGGCGCGATGGTGTACCGAAATTTAGAGGAGAAGACGAAAATGAGTAGTATCGTTACGATTTTAGCGGATAGGGCGGCAAGGCCGACCCGCCAGATTTCTGGCGTAGCTTGCGCGGCGTGTGAGCGCCACTTCATTGTAAATGAAGTGAAAGAAATTTAGAGGAGAAGACGAAAATGATGAAAAATGATGACGACCGTACTGGTATTATCATTGAGCTAGAAGCCCTGCTGAATAAGCGTGGGCAGGAAATCAATGATTGGTTTGCCGCGCGCTACCGCGATAAGCGCCCGCCTTTTTATGGCTCGGTTGATTTACGCCATAGCTGTTCGAAAATTGTGCCGGTGGATACGAATCTTTTTCCGGCTGGGTTTAATCAACTATCCGAACGGGCTAAGCAGCGCGCGCAGATAAGCTTCAAGCGCCGTTTAGCCGATCAATTCCCGAATGTTAAGCGGGTGATGCTACTGGCGGAAAGCCACACGCGTAATCTAGGGTATCTTGATAATTTGCATGTGCTGGCAGGTTTGTTGGAAGGCGCGGGCGCGCAAGTGAAAATAGCTCGCTTACCCTCACCACAAGATCAAGCAGATAGAATGGAGCTGGAAACCGCTTCTGGCCATCTGATGACGCAATGGGTCATCGCGCGCGAAGGGGATGCCTTGGTGTTAGCCGAAGGTTGGAAGCCTGATGTGATTGTGATGAATAATGATCTATCCGGTGGCCTGCCTGATATTCTGGCGGGCATTTCGCAACCTGTTGTGCCGACGCTGGAAGCAGGCTGGCATCGTCGTCGTAAGAGCCGTCACTTTGAGCTCTATGATGAAGTTGCGATTCAGTTTGCTAAAGATTTTGGGTTGGATGATTGGAAAATTCGGACTCTTTCGCATCAATGTGGCGAGGTGAATTTTAAAGAGCGCCACCGTATGGATTGTGTGGCGAAAGCGATTGAAGAAATGCTTGAAGCGATCACCAAGAAATACACGGAATATGGCATCACCACCAAGCCCTACGTGTATATCAAAGCGGATGCTGGCACCTATGGTATGGGCATCATGAGCGCTTATAGTCCGGATGATGTGCTGCAGATGAATAAAAAGATGCGCAATAAAATGCAGGTCGTCAAAGACGGCGCCATGAATGCGCAAGTGTTGGTGCAAGAAGGCGTGCCAACGATGGATAAAGTGGGTGAGGCGCCGGCTGAACCGATGCTCTACGCCGTTGACGGTCAGACCATTGGTGGTGCTTTCCGGGTGAATCCGCAGCGGGATGAATATCGCAATCTAAATGCGACCGGCATGTATTTTACCGGTATGTGCGATCGTGAAGAAGCCGAGAAAGGCGATACGGAACATGTGCCCGTGCGGCTTTGTAACTTTCAAGTTTACGGATTAATCACGCGTATGGCGAATTTGGCAGCAGCAATGGAAATCTCAGAAGTATCGGTTGAAGCGGCCTAAAAGCCGTCATCATCATCGAAGAGTTCGGGTTTGTTCATACCCGTTGGCTCAATGCCTTGCTCAGGTTTTGGCGTATCGACCAAGCCATATTGGATACGCATTTCGTCTTTTAAGTCTTGAGGTGGTTCTCCACGGCCTGCGGCAACGACTGTGCCATAATCGCTAGGTTTGAAGTTTTCTCCTGCGGCCATTGCATCGCGCAGTCTACGAAAATTTTTCATTGGGAATTTGATATAAGAATAGATGGGATCGCCGAACATATTTTTACCTTCGGCAAGAATAACGGCCTCCTGTTGCAGAAGCTCGTCAGAAATTTCTAAATCAGCTGTATGGCTAGGATCGCCCATTGCTTTGGTGTCCCAGTGTTTCTTTGAAGATTGTTCGGTTGGATCAGTCATTGGGGTTATCATAACCACCTGAGATGTAAGAGTGAAGGATTAAGTTTTAGAAGCTTGGGCCGGTGTGAGATATTTCGTTCGATTGCCCCGAAGTTAACCCGACGGCATTATTTACAGTTTGGCTTGCTGTTTCAGCTAAATGTGCAAATTCTTCGGGGAAAGAGAAAGTGAAGGTGGTACCATTCATTTCAGCATTACCTGCGTCAATAGAGGCGTCCATTGCTGTTCTTTCACAGTCCACGATGGCCCGAACACCATCTGGCAGAGTCGTATCTTGAGTCCAATTTCCTGTCATAACTAAATTTCCCTAGTTCTTCTTTATCTTATTTCTCAACTCTATCATTTAAAGGTTAAGAATCTTTATAGTTTGTCTACAATTAATACTATACCGCGTTTACCCTTGAGAGAGAACTGGAAATGGGGGCTGTCACGGACTGTTCACGCAGCTGTAACCAAACTGTCATAGTGGTTAGCGATAGGTTAACGACATGGCTTGTTTTCCGGTGATTTGCTCTCTATGATTGCGCCATGTTGCGAAATCTTACCTTACTGATGTTGTTCTGCTTAACGGCGATGACTGTTTACCTGCAACTTTCTTCGACAGAAGAGACTTCCAAAGACGATGTGCCGATTGGCGGCGAGTTCTCATTGACGAGCCATATTGGTAAGCAGGTGACGAATGATAGCTTTAAAGGTAAGCCGCGTTTGGTTTATTTCGGGTTTACCTATTGTCCGGATATCTGCCCGATGGGCCTCTCGACTATGCAGGCAGCGTTGGAAGAATTACGCGGCGATGCGCCGGAAGGTATCTTTATTACCGTAGATCCTGAGCGTGATACGCAAAAACAGCTCGCACTGTATATACAAAACTTCCCGAATATTTTAGGCCTAACCGGCACGCCGGAACAAATTAAAGCCGCCGCAAAAACCTACCGGATTTATTATAAAAAGATCGAGAATAAAGAATCGCCCAAAGATTATACGATGGATCACGCGAGTTTGATTTATCTGATGGATGGCGAGGGGAAATATTTAGCGCATTTCCCGCATACGGCCAGCCCACAGGAATTGGTGGCGCGGATAAAACAGGCGCTGTAGAGAGTGAGAGTGATTATGAAGGGACGTAAAATGCAGGTTATTATTTTTGTCATTGGGGTGATATTACTCGCGTGGTTGTTCTTGCCGGTCATTAGCTTTGCTGAAGGTGTAGCGGCGAAAGTGGCTGTTGAGGAGGCGATGGAGCCAGGGGTTAAAGGCGTTGAAGAAGCCGTGACGGCGATTGAGACGAAAGCAAAAACCCCTGAGCAAACAAAAACCGCTCATGACCTGCTAGAAGCAGCGGTCGAGACACCTGCCCCTAATACGATGCTGAAGGTCACCAACGCATGGGCGAAGCCTACGCTAAAAGGGCAATCGGTTGGAGCGGCTTACCTAACGATTGAGAATCTAGCGGATAAGTCTGCTGCATTGCTAGAGGTAAGTGCTTCTATTGCCGGTCGTGCGGAGATTCATACGCATATTCATCGTGCGGGTATTATGCAAATGCGCCAATTGATGCGTTTAGATATTTTGTCCCAAGATAGCCAAGTGATGGAGCCGGGTGGTTTACATTTGATGTTATTTGATTTGAATAAACCCTTGGAGAAGGGAAATAGTTTCACGCTGACGCTTACTTTCTCGGATGGCAGTCGTAAAAAAACGAAAGTCGAGATTCGCGATGCTGGATGATTTACTGCAATTTAATAAACGTCGTGGGATGATGTTTGTCTTATCTTCGCCCTCAGGCGCGGGGAAGACGTCTCTATCGCGCGCATTGATTGAAGATGATGAGCATTTAATTCTCTCCATTTCGGCCACTACGCGTGATATACGCCCCGGTGAAGAAGCGGGAAAAGATTATTTCTTCCTCTCCGAGCGTGATTTCCTTAATAAATCGGCAAATGATGAGTTTTTGGAGCATGCAAAAGTGTTCGACCATCATTACGGCACGCCGTCGCAATTTGTCGATGAGCAATTGCTCGGTGGTACGGATGTGCTGTTTGATATTGATTGGCAAGGCACGCAGCGCCTGCGCCAGAAGCGTCCGGATGACTTGGTGAGTATTTTTATTCTACCGCCTTCAATGGAAGAGTTGGAAGATCGTTTACGCAAACGCGCGCAAGATAATGATGAGACGGTGTTGCGTCGTATGACCAAGGCTTCCAGCGAGATCAGCCATTGGGATGAATATGACTATGTGATCGTCAATAAGGATTTTGACGATAGCCTAGAGAAGCTTCGGGCTATCCTTATGGCGGAACGTTGCAAACGTATCCGCCGCCCCGGTGTGAAAGACTTTGTCGATAACTTGTAAGATCTAAACATTAAAAAAGGCGACTCAATTGAGCCGCCTTTTTTGTATTCGTAAGTCTCTAGAGGTTCTATTCCTCGTCAGAATATTGCTTTTCGAAACGTTCGTGACGCTCTTGTGCTTCTACGCAAAGGGTCGCCACAGGGCGTGCTTCTAGGCGTTTTAGGCCAATAGGATCGCCGGTTTCTTCGCAAAAGCCATAATCACCATTATCGACACGACGTTGTGCTTCATCAATTTTAGTGATCAGCTTAAGGTAGCGGTTACGAGTGCGAAGCTCAACGCCTGCATCCGTTTCGCGTGTGGCGCGATCCGCTACATCTGGCTCCTGCCAATTTTCTTCTTTGAGATTATCCATCGTCTCGCGAGATTCAGCGAGAAGTTCCGCGCGCCAAGCGAGCAGTTTGCGACGGTAATATTCAAGGTGCTTAACACACATGTACTCTTCTTTATCAGAAGGCACGTAATCATCCTTGATTTTAGCCAGTGGCTTATAATCTGCGGGTAGGTAATTGGTTACTTCTACTTTTTCTGCAGCGCTCATTATTGACTCCCTTGTGTAGTTTGGAATGGTAAGCGAGGCTGCGCTTATACGGAAGTGAAAAGCAAAAGGCAAGCATAGATATACACAGCTTTTTTAAGCGTTTTCCTCACGTAGCGGCTTTTTATCCACCTTACCGACCAGAGTCTTTGGTAATTCGGCCCGAAATTCGTAATCATGTGGGATGGCATAAGGCGGTAAATGATCTTTTAAGAAGGCTCGTAATGCGTCAGGTTCAGCTGACTGGCCTTTCTTAAAGACGATGAACGCTTTGGGCACTTCGCCGCGTTTTGCATTATTAATGCCGATCACGGCGCAATCTGCCACGGCCTCGTGCTGGTAGATTGCCTCTTCCACGCAGCGTGGGTAGACATTATAGCCACCTGATATAATCAGTTCTTTCATGCGATCGACAATTTTGAAATAACCGTCTTCTGACATCACACCGACATCACCTGTATGTAAGCGCATCTCGCCATTCGGGGCTTTTCGCAGCACATCATTTGTTGCTTCGAGTTGTTGCCAATAGCCTTGCATGACCTGTGGGCCACGAATACAGATTTCGCCTTCTTCGCCAATGGGCATGGGGGTGACGTGATCGTCTTTATCGATGATCTCTAGAACCGTACCCGGTAAGGGCAAGCCGATGCTTCCTGTGCGGTTTTCGCCGGTGAGCGGGTTGCAGCTAACCACGGGCGAGGATTCGGAGAGGCCATAGCCTTCTACCAATGAGCAGCCAGTGAGAGATTCAAATTCTTCTTTCACGGCTTCCGGCAAAGGCCCGCCGCCCGAAATACAATATTTCATTGAGGTGAGGTCGTATTTATTTAAACTCGTGCAGTTATTGATAGCAGAGAAGAGCGTCGATACACCCGGCATGATCGTGATTTTATATTTAGCAATATCGATCAGTACATTTTTCAGCTCGAATTTAGGGTGGAGAATGATTTCTGCGCCGATAGAGATGCCGAAATTCATAATGGTCGTCATCGCGAATACGTGGAAGAGTGGTAAGATCCCGATAAATTTCTCTTCCCCCGGTACGGCATTGGCAAACCATAAGCGGCACTGATCTGCGTTGATGCTGCAATTGGCATGGGTCAGGATGACGCCTTTTGGTGAGCCAGTGGTCCCGCCCGTATATTGCAGCACGGCGATATCTTCTTCAGGATGAATTTTCGGCGCCTCTTCTAGCGGTGGGTGGCTAATCGCATCTTCCCATAGGAGGTGTTTATCATCTTGCGGAATGGCCGCTAGCTCGCCACGCTTAAGTAGCAAGAAGGCGAATTTTTTGGCCATGGGTAGTACATCCGCCAACGAGCAGACGATGATACGCTTAAGTGTGCCACCAAGATTGGCTTGGACCTTCGGTAGGATAATTTTAAAGTCTAGCGTGACCATTACTTCGGTGCCGGAATCGTCAATTTTATGGCCTAATTCGCCTTTGGAATAGAGGGGAGAGTAATTGACGACGGTCGCACCGGTACGTAAAATACCGAAATAAGCGATGATTGCTTGCGGGCAATTGGGCAGGCAGATTCCCACTTTGACACCGCGTTTGACACCTTGAGCCTTTAGGCCCGCAGCAAATTTACGCGTGAGTGCATCGACTTCTTTATAAGTGAAAGCGCGGCCCATAAAGCGGATCGCTACATTATCGGGGAATTGTGCGACGGCATCATCGAGCAATTCAAATAAAGGGCGTCCTTTTAGTGGCGTGTGCCAATCAACATTATCAGGATAGTGGTCGAGCCAAGGAAGTTCTGTATCTGTCATTAGAGGAGTTTAGCTATCCGCCTCTTCGGGTGCAAGCGATGAGTGGAGAGAAAATATTTGCCATATTCAACTATAGCATGCATTAAAGAGAAGCTATGGGTGAGCTTATCTACAGTATATTTAATTTTTAACGGATGTTCCGGTTAATTTCTGGTTTTGGTTGTTGCTGGTAGTAGCGCCTCTATTGGTGTTTGGCGCTTACGCTGTTTCCAACACGCCAACAAAAGGCAATTCGCGATGTTTGCCGGCGTAATCTAGCCCATAGCCGATTACAAATTGGTCTTCAATTTCAAAGCCGACGAAATCTGCATTGATCGCGACGCGGCGTTTGCCGGGTTTTTCAAGCAATACGGCGGTTTTGACAGAGGCAGCGTGGCGTTCAAACATAATGCCTTTAGCGCAGGTAAGGCTTAAGCCTGATTCGAGAATATCATCAATAATCAGCACATGGCGGCCTTCGATGGCAACGGTTGTATCGGAGGTAACAATTACGTCTCCACTGGTTTCCGTATTATCTTTGTAGCTGCTAAGTCCTAGGAAATCGAATTCCAACTCAACGCCATGGCGGTGGAACGCGCGCGCGATATCTGCGGCGAAAATGAAACTGCCACGTAGCAATGCGACCAGTAGCAAGGGCTTACCGAGCTTCGCATCTGCGATTTCTTTCGCGAGTTCATCAACACGTGTCGCGATTTCTTCTGCGCTGAGGAGGGTTTTAATGCTCATCGTGATGGGTTCCTTCGGCCTGTGCTGTTACAGTATGGTCGGGGTTCCAGCCACCGCGCAGGCCCATCTCTAGAGGGGAAGCGATTTCGAGAAGTAATTTATCGGCGCTGGCAAAATTATGAACGATTTCCAATTTTCCGCAATCAATATGCTCACCCGGTTCGATCATACGGTCGCCACCGGCGAGGTAGGCATCATCTTCCGCTAAAATATTGCCGCCAGCAGACAAAATACGCATGGCCAAAGGTGGCTGAGTTTGCGGTGTGTTCGAGGTGTTCAGCAAGATGCAACCCACTTCGTAGCGCTTTTTGCGGCGAGATTTCTGTGCCGTAAGTGTGACATTAGCCAGCACCACGCCGTTATTGGGGTAATAGCCTGCTGCCTCGTAAAGGCTGGGCATCATCGGATAAAAGCTGTCGCGTGAATGGAAAAGTAAAATGCCAATTGCGCATAGAAGGAGTAGGAAGCTCATCGCCATCCAGCTCTTTTGGCTGGCAGGTTGGTTCATGGCAGGCAGTGTTGAATCTATTGGAAGCTCAAAGTCGTCGGCATCAACAACATCCAGAAAATCGCCAAAGTCGTCTACTTCAGGTTCAGCAGCGGCCTGAAACCACTTATGCTGACAGCTACGACAGCGCACCGTACGACCATCCGTGCCGATGGCATTATCAGGCACAGCATAGCGAGTGTTACATTTAGGACAGTTAAGAATCATATTCTTGCATTGTATATTCAATTTACACCGCTTAGTCTAATCCCAAAATAACCCTAATGAAAACACTTCAATGATTCGCCTGCGTAATATTTTCCATACCTATGATCGTGAGCATATGGTGTTGCGCGATGTCAACCTGACGCTTGAGAAGGGTGGGTTCTATTTTTTAGGTGGACCAAGTGGAGCAGGAAAGTCGACCTTGATGTCGCTTATATCGCTCATGCGCCGCCCTAGCCGTGGTCAAATTGAGATGTTCGGCGTGGATGTGACTAAGTCAACGCATGAGGAGCTTCCGGCGATGCGCCGCCGTGTGGGGATGGTTTATCAAGATTTTCGCCTGCTTGATCACCTAACGGTTGAAGAAAATATCGCCCTTCCTTTGAAGGTAATGGGTGAGCCTAAGGGGCATATTATTGAAAAAGCGCGTGAGATGGCGGAGTGGGTCGGTTTGAAAGATGAAACTCAGCTCTATCCGCCCGTGTTATCAGGCGGGCAGAAACAGCGTGTCGCGATTGCTCGTGCTGTGATTACGAATCCAGATGTGATTCTGGCCGATGAGCCGAGCGGTAACCTTGATAATGCGTTGAGTGAACGTTTCATGCACTTATTTAAAGAACTGCATAAGCAGGGCACGACCGTACTTTACGCGACGCACGATCAAAATCTCATCCAGAAGCATAAATATCCTGTGATGAAGTTGAGTGGCGGTAGCATAACGCTTGCGCGTTAGAGAGAAATAACCATAAAACACGGTTGACAGTGGCGGCTTAGCTGAGTAGAAAGCCAATCTCTTTTAAGATAGGAAGATGTGATGAAAGTTTTAAGTTCTTTGAAGTCAGCGAAAAAACGCGACAAGAATTGCCAAGTAGTAAAGCGCAAAGGCCGTCTTTACGTCATCAATAAGAAGAACCCACGCTATAAAGCGCGTCAGGGTTAATTCTCTTATTTGAATTGGATATTGCAAAGAAAGCTGCCGAAAGGCGGTTTTTTTTTGTGCATTGCGTAAACTTCTTTGATTGCCCTCACTCGCTCTGCTGACCTCGATGATGGATTAATTACGACTAACCATGCTCTTGATATAACAAAGAGGGGAGGCCAGTAGGCGCACAGAGGGAGCCATTAAAAGGACTATCGAACGTAAAGGTGAACTTCGCTATGCGGTAAGCCTGAGGCGACCTGCTTTTGCACTTGTACTTTGCCGGAATCTACACCCAGACTATACAGATATTTCAAGACCGATTGTAAATTACGCTCTGATTTCTCGGCTACGTGGCTGCTGCCTTGCGGCGCATAATGGATGATTTTGAATTCGACACCTGGGCTGACTTGCATTGCGCGGCGTACGGCATTGCCTACAGGGCGTTGAAAATAGACACGAGGCTGGTTAAAACGCACGACCGCTAAGGGCACGCTATAATGGTCACTTACTTGCGCTTGTGCCGTAGAAGGCACGCCGATAAAAGCCGGTACAGCGAAGGTTAAACCAAGGGTAAGTGACAATATCCAAAATCTATTCATGGGGGCTACTCTAGCTAAGCCTTAGCAAACTGCAAGGGGTAAGCACAAAGATGTGGATAAAACCCTTGTCATTTCCCTTTTGATTGTTTAGGTTGCGCCTCGCTTAAGAGCACCGGTGCGCACCCCTAGCTCAACTGGATAGAGTACCTGACTACGAATCAGGCGGTTGCAGGTTCGAATCCTGCGGGGTGCGCCATTTATTTCAATGGGTTGGATGAATTTTTCAAAAATGTAAATTTACGCGGTGCCCTTCTGGTGCCCTTTCGAGTGAAGTTTCAAAACCCTTTATAAGCGGCATAGAATCTAACGATTAGAGGTTTTAGCTTCAAAGGCTGTTTGAATCAGTAAAACTCGCTACCATTACACAAAACTTGCCGCTATACCTTTTATATGCAGTTATTTCACCCTCGTATCATAGCAAAGCACATTGAGAATGCAGTTCCTCCACCAGCAAATCATGTCGAGATATTGCAGGGCTGGGCTGAGAATCTAGACCTTGGCATTTATGACAGTGAAACTAAGAATGACGGTCAGTTTATACAGCGTATCTTAGTGGATGTACTTGGTTACACTGAAAGTAGTGGCGCAAGCGATGGGTGGACTCTCACTAAAAATCATCAAATCGGTTCAGGCAATGTAGATGTTGCGTTGGGCAATTTCGAATCTGGCAAATCCGATATTCTTGCTCCCTTTGAGCTTAAAGGCGCAAAAACTAGAGATTTAGATGCGATTATGGCAGGGCGCAATAAAACCCCTGTAGAGCAAGCATGGGAGTATGGTACAGACAATAAGGGCACGAAATGGGTGCTCGTTTCCAATTACCGCGAAATTCGACTTTATGCTTATGGGCATGGACGTAAGGAATATGATGGGTTTGATCTTTCTAAACTAACAAATCCTAAGAACTACGCTCACTTCTTACTCTTATTATCGCCTAAAAACCTCCTAAACGGTCATACATTATCTTTGCTTCGAGAGAGTGAGAAGGTCGAAAAGCAAATTACCGATGCGCTTTACCAAGATTACAAAGCCCTACGCTCTCAACTAATCTCTAGTCTAACCCAGCAAAACCCCAATGTTGAATCGCTGGAAATTATCCAATTTTCGCAAACCATCTTAGACCGTATTTTGTTTATCGCTTTTGCCGAAGATAAAGGGCTACTACCCAAAGAAACACTTAAAAAAGCCTACGAAACTCAAAATAACTACAACCCTCAACCTGTATGGGAGAATTTTAAGGGCTTGTTCGTAGCGATTGATAAGGGGAGTCCTCCATTAAACATCACTGGCTATAATGGTGGTCTTTTTTCCGCTAACCCAGCGATTGATAATTTAAGCCTGAGCGATGAACTCTGCGAAGGTTTCAAAAAGATTGGCGATTATGATTTCGATAGCGATGTAAGCGTAAACATCCTCGGCCATATCTTTGAGCAATCCATTACTGATTTGGAAGAAATCAAAGCCCATGCTACTGGCGAGCTTGACGCGTTAGATAAGAAGAAAAGTAAGCGCAAGAAAGATGGTATTTTCTACACGCCGCCATACATCACTAATTATATTGTGGAGCAAGCTGTAGGCGGCTGGCTAAAAGACAGACAATCCGAAATTGGTTTCGATAAACTGCCAGCTTTAGCCGATGAAGATTATGCATCTATTAAAATCGCTAAGAACGGTAAGGTAAGCCAAAATGCTAAAGTTAAGAAGCATATCAAGGCGTGGCAGGAGTATAAAACTGTCCTTTCAAACATCAAAGTGCTCGACCCTGCATGTGGTTCAGGTGCGTTTCTAAATGAGGTGTTTGATTATTTGAAAAATGAGGGTGAGGCTGTAAATAGTCAACTAACCGAGTTCAACGGCGGCCAAGCACATATTTTCCGCTGGGATACCCATATTCTCGCCAATAATATCTATGGCGTAGATTTGAATAATGAGTCGGTTGAAATCACCAAGCTCTCATTATGGCTAAAGACCGCTAATAAAGGCGAAAAACTTACCTACCTTGATAATAATATTAAATGCGGAAACAGCTTAATAGACGATTCAGCAATAGCAGGTGACTCAGCCTTTGATTGGAATGTTGAGTTTGCCGATATAATGCAAGCAGGTGGCTTTGATGTAGTGGTTGGTAATCCGCCTTATGTGTTTGCACGTGAAAATTTTTCTCAAGATGAGAAGGATTGTTATGTTAAGAAATTCATATCCGCACAATACCAAGTAAATACATACCTTCTTTTCATTGAACAGTCCTTGAGGAAGGTCAAAGAGACCTCAGGAAGAGTTAATCTTATTGTGCCTAATGCGTGGTTAATGGTTACTTCCGCTAAAAACCTCCGTCACTATATTTTGGAGAATTCATATATAAAGCGAGTTACAAATTTGAGTGGCTATTCATTTGATAACGTTAATGTTGAAACAATAATAGTAGATTTAGTGAAAACAAAGAACCTTAACGGTAAGTCATTAGAGGTTTACCAAAGTAATGAGCATAAGGGGTTTAGTCATCTGCATAATAAGAGCCAAATAGACTTCAATCAAAACTCAGATTATGAATTTCAAGTTTTTCTAAATAATCTTGAAAGTGATACAATACAGAAAATTATTCAAACATCCCAGCCTTTAGAGAAAGTCTGTGCGATTAAGACTACACTTAAGGCTTATCAGAAAGGGAAGGGAAAACCGAAACAAACTAGTGATGACGTAAAAAATAGAATTTATGACTTTCATGAAAAAGTAGATAAAAATACCTACAAATATTTAGAAGGAAAAGATGTTAATCGTTATGCAGTAAAGTGGTCTGGGGGGTATCTTCAATGGGGAACTCATTTAGCAGAACCCAGAAATTTAGAGATTTTTAATAGCCCCAGAATCTTAATTCGAGAAATTACTGGTAAGTACCCCGCTTCGGTTCTGGCCACGTATGTTGAAGAAACTTATCTATGTAATATTAGCAATATTGCTGTAATTCCAGAAAGTGAAGAATACAGCGTATTCTATATTCTGAGTCTGTTGAATAGTAATACTCTATCATATTACTTTATGCGCACTAACCCAAAAGCTGTACGCCAAATGTTTCCCAAAATTATTTTGAAAGACTTGCGTCAGTTTCCTATTAAAATGGCAACTCCAGAGGAGCAAGCTCCCTTAATTATCAAAGCTAAGGCTATGCTCTCTAAAAATACGGAACTACATAACGTTTCATCCAAGTTTCTTGGCTTATTGCAAGCCGAACTTCCCATCGATAAGTTAAGTAAGAAACTTGAATCATGGCACTTGCTCGACTTTGCTGAGTTTCTAGATGAATTGAAGAAAAAGAAAATCTCACTTTCGCTTGAGCAGAAATCTGAATGGATGGATTATTTTGAGAAACAAAAAACAGAAGCTCTAGCCATTAAATCAGTTATTGATAATGCTGATCGTGAAATTAACCGGATGGTTTACGAACTCTATGGCCTGACCGATGATGAAATTGCTATCGTCGAAGGGCAGGTTTAGGAATGTTTAGTAACCTGTGCTTTCGCCACGACACGCGCAAACTGTTTGTTGCTGTGCAGCAGTGTAATCAGAATGTCACTTGCAAAGATGCAACCATTGCAGTAAGTAATAGTCATTATGGCTCTTCCCTCTGCATGCACGGGAGAGCCTTTCTTTTATGAGCCAGAACTCTAACAAGACCTTCTATACTGCCGCTGAACATATCATTCTTTTGCAAGAGCGCGGAATGACGATTGCTGATGTTGATCAGGCAAAGGCTCATTTAGAACGAATTGGCTATTACCGATTAAGTGCCTATTGGCATCCTTTCAAGATTTCAGATGATAATGGCGGCCACGCATTTGCCGAAAGCACTAGCTTTGAAACTATCTTAGAACTTTATAAATTTGATAGTGAGTTGCGATTCATTGCACTAGGCGTGTTGGAGCAACTAGAAGTGGTGATGCGTTCTCAAATTTCTATGATTTTGGGGAGTCAGCATCCATTAGCCCATCGAATCACCTCCTATTTAGATGGAAAACTTAAGCTAGACCAGCATGGGATATGGCTTGGGAAGCTCGATAAAAAGAGTCAAACCTCTAAAGAGAAATTCGCCCACCACTTTAGAGAGAAGTATCCTGATAAGAAGATGCCTATTTGGATTGCGGTAGAGCTGTTTGATTTTGGCATGCTGGCTTATCTCGTAGATTTCATGAACTATCGAGATAAAGAACAACTCGCTAAAGCATTCGGATTACCCTCTGGTCGCTTCCTTTCAAGCTGGATGAAGGCAATGAACATTATCCGAAACACAGCAGCGCATCATTCTCGACTATGGAATAAGGCTTTTGCCTTGCAGCCGCAGCTCCCAAAAAAGGACGAAATAGATATGCTGGCACATTTGCGCGATGACCCAGCGGTGAAAGCACGACTATATTGCTACTTTGCTTTTATGAAGATACTTACCGATAACTCGTGCCCAGACTATCAATGGGCAGGCGAGCTGAAACAGCTAATGGCAAGATTCCCAACGACTGACATTATATCAATCAAGCAAGCTGGTTTCATAGATGGGTGGAGTGAATTGGAGCTTTGGAAATAGTTAAAACTTTAACTCGCCATAGCTTTCTCTAGCATCTTGTCATTTTTCCAAGTCAATAATGTAAGTCAGGGTAGTTTCCAAGGCGTATTGGCAGTGTATTTGTGTATATCTCGAATATTTAAGATAGCCCCAATAATCTATAATAATCAAGAAAAATCATTGTGTTGTAAGTATCTGTGTATCTCCGTATATCTCAAAATAATCTGACTACGAATCAGGCGGTTACAGGTTCGAGTCCTGTGGGGTGCACCATTACTTTCAATGACTTAGATCATTTTATAGTTTTCTAAAAAACTTGCGTTGCTACTCGGTTGCTACGCTCAGAACTGTTATCTCATTCCATTGCGTAGTGTAGCATGGGCTTACATTCCCTCTTTTCATACCCCACCGCTTGCTAATACCTGCATAGCTCAGAGTATGCTTATCCGCATGACAGTAAACAGACACATCTACCTAATTGGTATCAGCTTGAGAAAAAAGATCCGCAGATGTTCTTCGGCATGTATCAAATGTGGATGCGACCAAAGCCCATTATCTAAGTATTCTTCAGTGCTAAACGCCTAAGTTCGGCACGATTGTCATCAAACTGTAATAGTTTAAAAGGGTGCTTAATGTTACACTCTACCCTCAGTTTTAGTGTTATTTTTTTATTCTTATAAACCAAAGGTATTTATGTTGGTTTCTCTCTTAAAATGAGTTGCCATACTTAGATACTTATTTTTTCACTATAAAATTTCAAAAAGATGAAAATTTATAGCCTATTTTTATTTATACTCGTTTGTTTGCTGACGGGTTGCTCGACCTCTTTTTTAATGAAGGATGATGCGAGTCTTCTTTCAAAAACTTCAAAAGTAACGAAGTGGATGGAAAAAGAAAATTGGTTTATCTCTCTGCAAGGGGTTGATTCATCGAATTTTCAAGCAAATTTGAGTGATGGTTGCGTGCAACCCCATTCAAAAAATGGAAGAGTGATGAAAATTACTGATACTCAATTTTCTTCGTATGAAGAGATATTGATTGTCAGAGTTGAATTCATCAGCCTGCTGTATTGCATCCAAGATTTGGAGCAATATCTTAGCAAGACTGATTCACTTTTACTCCCTGCCATGGGGGATAAACTTATTATGGCGGCCTTTTTGGGCCTACATGGAAAAGCATATGATGGTAACGCTAAAGAGTATCTTGATGCTCGGTTACCAGCATATCAAATGACCACCGTCGAACTGATTGATTATTTCAACTTTCGGCACGTCATTACCCCGCAAATTGCGGAAAATGCGATTTCAAATTATATGGAATTTCGTATCACTCGTAAAGACCTTCGAAAGAAGGTAATTCGGGGAAAAATTTATGATTACTCTTACGGCGATTTGCTCGTATCTGATGTGATTATAACAAAAAAGAACCTTGAACCCTAGTTGGATCAAGGTTTTTTTTGTTTTAGAGGGAGGGGTGCGAAAGTTATCCGACTGTCAAGGTGGGGTCGGTCAATCTTTGTTGTGCTGGAACCTCAGTGCTTGGTAGGGTGGTTCTATCTGTTGCGACGACCTCTACCGACATCACTTGGGTTTCTTCGCGCATCTGTTGCAGATTAACCCGGCCATCGAGTAAACCACCATAGACTCCTGCACCTTGCCCTTGTTCGACTGCGGCAATATCGATCGATTGGTCCAATTCGGTTTTCTGTACGTTGCCATCTCTATCTCGGATTCCGAAGATAACCTTATCGGGCGATACCCCCTTGGGTAGGTGGATCACGCCAAGTGTGCGGGTCGTGCCATTCTGTCTGATCTGTGCTTTAATGATGTTTGGTTCATCTCCACCAACAAAGGTAACCTCTGTTCCAGCGGTTTTCGTTTTGACGAGGAAACGAATATTATCTGCTACTTGGTCGGGTGTTCCGTAAAGATCAGTGTTCGTGAAGTGAATTGTGACAGGCTGTGCTAAGTCTTCCGAGAGAAGTACAGACCCATAACCGCTTTGTATGCCCTCGTTTTCCTTTAGGAGAGCCGTAGAAGCATCGGAAAGAGCAGGGCTAATTGTGAATTCTTGCGGAGAATTATTATCCACCAGAATATTATGTTCTACTTCAGTCATCAAGCTGCGCTCATCTTCGGCAGCTTGCGTTTTTTGTTTATATTCAGCGTATCCTTCTTCCCATTTTGCTTTTGCAGCAGCATTTTGAGCCATTACAGCTTCGTAAGCCTTTTGTGCTTCGGGTGAAGGAGTGATGCTGATTTGAGTGTTCCGCTTTTTTTCATTGGCGGTGCCATCTGGATCCGTCACTTGGCTTTCGCCCGTAGAGGCGTGACTGAATTTGGCTTGTTGTTCTGGGTTCTCAATGCCGAGATCTTGCATATGTTTTATGAGTTCTGCGTAGGCTGCGGTAGTACGGCCTTCAGAAAGGATCTGGTTTGTGTCCGCGCCTCCTCTTCTGTCAGTTTGGCTATGGAGGAGTACAAAAGCACCTGAATTGTTTTTGAGATATTCTGCGACTTCACGTAGTGTGTTTTGCCCTTTTGGCTTAATATCAGTTTTATTGTTATCGTAGTAGAGTGCTGTGTTGCCCTGATATATGCCTGCTGGTGCTGGTAAGGGGGCTGGCGGTGGTTCAAGAACTGGACCTATCGGAACTTTACGGCCCAGATTGATTCTAAGGCCAGAGTAATACTCTCTCTCGCGTGGTTTTGGTGGTTTATCATAATGTTTGAAAGTCGTGATCTTGCCATTTTCTCTCACAATGTCTCTGTCATTGAGAGGGAATTTATCCGGTATGTGGTCCGAATGGTGTGGCGTATGGTCACCACCGTGTCTTCTATTGTTGGGGACGGGGGGGGCCGTTTCCTTCTTATTATGAAGAGCAGTGAGCTTATTATCGGAAGTAGGAGTCGCATTCAGGTTACTCGTCTCCATCGTCGCAACTTCTTGCGATCCAAAAGCCTTCTTAAGCCATGATGGTAACTCCATTGATCTTCCTCTTTATATGTTAATTATACGTTAATATTTATTATATAGATGTGAGGTGACAGTTTCATGACAGCGAGGCTGGGCAACCGTTACGGTATATTTCAAGTGTGTATTGTAATGGGTTATTAACCTGTGAATTAGGCGGTTTTAAGGTCGAATCTTGTGATGTTATTTATATTCGCCCAATAGTATTATTCGGGCCTGTTTTGTGCTATGCGTAGGTTATGACGTTTGTTAAGGGTTCAGTTTTAATCAGTGCAGCAGTGCTTCTGCTGACAGGTTGCATAATCCTACGACGGAGTGCCCGATGGTGAGTCAATGGTGGTACCATGCGCGACCACAGGTGGAAGAATCGGCGATTAAATCAACAGGAATTAGGCATAATCCTTCGACGATTACGACGGTCGGTGGGCATGGGCATGGTCGTAAGTAAATTGTTCGTTTTTGAATTTTTTGGCATGCTTGTTGCTACTAATGTAATAAAGTTAGAAAAAATGAGGGTAACGTAATGAAGATTTCTGATGTTGATGGTGTCAAAGGGGCAGGAAAGCCTAAGAAACCGAAAAAGACGGGTGATAAAGGGGCGTTTGATGCCGCTTTAAGTGCGGCAGAGGAAACAGAGGCAGTAGCGGCTCCGGCTTCGGTTGGGGGTGTGGAAGCGCCTAGTTCATTGCTTTCGTTACAAGAAGTGCCTGCGGGTGCGGGTTTGCGTGAACAAACCATGCAGCAAGGCAAAAAATCGCTCGATATGCTAGAAGAGCTCCGTCGCGATTTGCTGCTAGGGGATGATAGTGATCACACCTTACAGCGTATGCGTGATCAGCAGAGCCGTATGAAGCAGCAAGTGTATGATCCGCAGCTTAAGCAAGTGATGGATGATATCGATTTGCGCCTCGCCGTTGAAATTGCCAAGCGCGAGACGTCTTTCGCCTAGTCGTCTTTATTTAATATCTTTATTTTTCGTGTAAGCGTCGATTTTATTTGGCCTCCTTTAAGGGTTGGCTTATAAAAACCGTATCTAACAAGGAGCGATGATGAAATACCCTGAATCAATTGCCGTATTTTGCGGTGCTAGTAATGACGTAGCCGAAACTCACCTCGAAATAGGCAAAGAGCTTGGTAAAGAGTTTGCCCAAAATGATATCCGTCTTGTTTATGGCGGTGGTGATTGTGGCGTAATGGGTGCCATTGCAAATGCGACGATGGCCGATGGCGGCAAAGTGACCGGCGTATTCCCGCATAGTTTGAAAGATCTTGAGAGTGAGCATGAATCTCTGACCGAAATTATCATGGTTGATACGATGCATCAGCGTAAAGAGATTATGTATCAGCGTTCAAAAGCATTTATTATTCTTCCAGGTGGCTTTGGCACGATGGATGAGATGTTTGAAATCATCTGTTGGAAGCAATTAAAGTTGCACAATAAACCGATCATTATTTTTAACCATCATGGCTATTGGAATCATCTGATTGCGTTGATGGAAAATATTGTTGCTAAAGGGTTTGCGGCACAGGAAGTGGCGAGTTTCTATAAGGTGGTGGATGATATGCCGTCTTTGATGGAAGCATTGGAAGTATCTGATTATTCAGATGACCGAGCTGAACTCCTCTAACACCAAGACCGGATATTTAGTTTCACCCACCGTTGATTTTTTAACGCTTGGGGGAGGAGCTTTATTATTTACACTTATTTTCTCGTTTATTCCGTATAGCGAGGCGTTGGGTGTTCAGTTGGCGATGGGTACGAGCATTGCGACTTACTTTATCAACCATCCGAATTTTGCGCATTCCTATCAAATTTTTTATGACCAATTCAGGCATAAATTAACGCGCGAAGATTATCCTTTAAGTTTGCGACTGCGTTATTGGTGGGCAGGGGTTCTATTCCCGATTGTAGCGATAGTTTTCTACGGCATTTGCCTGATTGGCGAACATTATCGAGTGATTGGTTGGGCTGCTAATGCCATGTTCTTTACGGTGGGGTGGCATTATGTAAAGCAAGGTTATGGCGTGTTAATGGTGCTTTCGGTGAAAGAAAAATTTTTCTTCAATGAAAAAGAAAAAAAGGCATTT
This sequence comes from Rickettsiales bacterium, assembly GCA_029252805.1. Lineage (NCBI taxonomy): Bacteria > Pseudomonadati > Pseudomonadota > Alphaproteobacteria > Rickettsiales > Rickettsiales bacterium. The sequence continues at coordinate 46,205 of JAQXAR010000033.1, read as the reverse complement.
TTACTCAATAGTTATGTGGTGTGGGCGGTTTCGTATCTTATTTTTAATAACATTATGGGCGAGGTCGATTTCCTCGGAATTAAATATTATACGTTTCAAACACCCAATATTATTATGACGGTACTCAGTGGGCTGGTGGCATTTACGACGGCATATTGTGTCGGCATGCTAGTGAAGCGTTACCGCGCAACAGGAGAGAAACCCTCCTTAATTGGCCTCATCGCTTATATTTCTGCGGTTTATATTTGGCTGTTTATGCGTTGGGTGGATCCGGTGCTTTTCTTTGTCGTACCCGCCTTTCATTCGCTGCAATATTTGCCTTTTGTGTGGCGTTATAAATATAATCAATATAAGCAGAATGAGTCCCATCGTTATGGCTATCGTTTCCGCATGTTTATATTTTTAAGTGTCGGATTTTTATTGGGGATGTTAGGGTTCCATCTGGCTCCATTTTGGCTGGCTGCGATGATCTCTTACGATGAAACAATATTCGGCACGAGTTTGTTTATTTTTATGTGTTGGATCTTTATTAATATTCAGCATTACTTCATGGATAATGCCATTTGGCGAAAAGAGAATCAGGATGTTCAACAGCACTTATTTGCAAATTAAATTATTTATTTTAACGGCGTTGTTTTTGGCGAATTCTGCATGGGCAGATAAACCTGCCATTCATGATTTCTCATTGGAAAATGGCCTGCGTGTGATTGTGATTGAAGATACGCGCATTCCGGCCATTAGCCATAATTTGCTGTTTAAATTTGGCGCAGCGGACGATCCGCGCGGTAAATCGGGACTGGCGCATTATATGGAGCATATGCTGTTTCAAGGAACGCAAAAATATAAACCTAATGAATATAGTAAAATCATCGCCGCCAAGGGTGGAAAAACCAATGCGTTTACTACGGCAGATTATACGGGTTATTGGGTGAATATCGCCAAAGAGCATTTACCCTTGGTGATGGAATTAGAAGCGGATCGTTGGGAGAATTTGCAATCGGCTGATGCGGAATTTACCAAAGAAAAGCAGGTCATTTTGGAGGAACGCCGCGCGCGGGTGGATAATAATCCGGGCGCTCTCTTTGCGGAACAATTGAATGCGGCGCTCTATTTGCATCATCCCTATGGCATTCCGATTATCGGTTGGGCCAATGAAATGGAGAGCCTCGATAAAACAGCGGTGATGGATTATTATCAGCGCTATCAGCATCCGAGTAATGCGGTTCTCATCTTATCCGGTGATATTAGTTTGAGCCATGCTAAGATGCTTGCGAAGCGTTATTATGCACCCGTAAAACCTCGTGGAGAGGCTTTACCAATACGTAACGCCGAGCCGCCACAACTTGCGCCACGTCGCCTCACGATGCAGCATGCACGGGTCAAGCAGGTGGAATTAGGTAAGGCCTATGTCACGCCAAGTTACGGTTGGCGTGGAGATGAAAATAAGCAGCATTTTATTCCTTTAATGATTGCGGATTATTTATTGGGTGGCGGTAAAACTAGCCGGCTTTATCAATTATTGGTGGAAGAAAAGCGCTTGGCGCAATCGGTGAGTACGGATTTTAATCCCTTCCGCAAAGGGCCGGGTGAATTTGAATTAAATGTGTTACCGACTGATGCGAATAAATTACCAGAAATTGAGAAACTTATTGCGACAGAGGTTCGAAAATTAATGCAAACTCCGCCAAGCGAAGCTGAATTAAATCGTGCCAAAACGCAGCTTATTGCAGGTAATATTTATCTGCGTGATGGGTTGCAATCTTTGGCGCAAGTGATGGGTCATTTAGCGATGATTAACCTGCCGCTCGATTATTATTTCACCTGGGAAGAAACGATCGAAAAAGTTACCGCCCAACAGGTGTCGGACAGTTTAAAACTGTTAGATGAAAGTTATTCCGTGACGGGGGTGTTGAGCCCAAAACTCTAACCGTCATTGCCCGATTTATTCGGGCAACTTATTCACGGATAAATCGATTACCCGGACAAGCCGGGTAACGACGAATGTATGTAAACTAGCCCTGATCCAAGAAGCTACGCATTTTGCGTGAGCGGCTTGGGTGTTTCAGCTTACGCAGTGCTTTCGCCTCAATTTGGCGAATACGCTCACGTGTCACTGAGAATTGCTGTCCCACTTCTTCCAATGTGTGATCTGTATTCATACCGATACCGAAACGCATACGCAGCACGCGCTCTTCACGTGGAGTGAGGGAGGCGAGGATACGGGTCGTCGTTTCACGCAAGTTACTGTGGATAGCAGAATCAACCGGAAGCACCGCATTGGAATCTTCAATAAAGTCACCGAGTTGTGAGTCTTCTTCGTCACCAATCGGCGTTTCGAGAGAAACAGGTTCTTTGGCGATTTTCATCACTTTACGAACCTTATCGAGTGGCATGACGAGGCGTTCCGCTAGTTCTTCCGGCGTTGGCTCACGGCCAATTTCGTGAAGCATCTGACGGCCCGTACGAACGATTTTATTGATCGTCTCGATCATGTGAACTGGGATACGAATGGTACGTGCTTGGTCAGCGATAGAGCGAGTGATCGCCTGGCGAATCCACCATGTGGCGTAGGTACTGAACTTATAACCACGACGATATTCAAACTTATCGACGGCTTTCATCAAGCCAATATTACCTTCTTGAATCAGATCCAAGAATTGTAAGCCACGGTTAGTGTATTTCTTGGCGATAGAAATTACGAGACGAAGGTTGGCTTCGATCATTTCTTTCTTCGCACGGCTTGCTTCACGCTCACCTCTTTGTACGGCCATTACGATGCGTTTATATTCGCTAATATCGACGCCGAGTTGACGCGCTGTGCTGCAAATATCGCTACGTAGGTCATCTAGCTCATCGTAATTATCGCCAATGAAGGCTTTCCAGCCTTTTTCTTTCGACTCCGCCATTGTCTCGAGCCAACCTTCGGTCAACTCATTGTTTTTATAGGCATTTAGGAAGCTTTCGCGAGTCACGCCTGATTTCTCAGCCATTTTAAGCATTTGCATTTCCTGTTGGATTACGCGGCGGTTAATGCCGTACATTTTATCCATCAGCTTTTCGACTTGGTTATTATGCACGCGGATATTGATGGTAAGTTCTACCAAATCTATGTGCAATTTGTCATATTTCTTTTTATCTGCGTCGGTGAATTTACCTTCGCCAAAAGCCGCGAGGAGTTGCTTCTCTTGAAGCTTTTTCATCGGCTTCGCAATTTTCGCCAGCTCATCAAGCTGCTCTAAGGTGCGCGGTGTAAGCTCTGTTTCCATCGCTAGGAGTGATGGGTTAGCGACGTAATCATCGTCAGAACTGCTTTCACCCTCTTCGCCTTCTTCGCCCTCTTCACCCTCTTCGCCTTCTTCACCCTCTTTGCCTTCGGCCTCATCTTCGCCTTCTGCATCCGCATCGGCAAGACCTAGGCTATCGCCATCAGGATCAGCTTGGTCATCGTCAGAGGCACCATAAGCTTCGGCACCGTAAGTCGCATCGAGATCGATGATGTCACGTAGTAAAACGGTTCCGGCTTCAAGTCCGTCGCGCCAGTCCATCATTTCCGTCATCACGAGTGGGCTTTCGCAAAGGGATGTCACCATGGCTTCACGGCCGGCTTCGATACGTTTCGCAATTTCAATCTCGCCTTCGCGTGAGAGAAGCTCAACATTGCCCATTTCGCGCAAGTACATGCGGACAGGGTCATCGGCGCGGCCGTATTTATCGGCTTTTTCTTTATCGTCAGATTCTTCAATCTCGCTCGCATCTTCTACGAGGGTGATGCCGGCGCTTTGTAGGCCAGAGATAGTGTTGTCGATGAAATCCGTTGAGAATTCATCTGGCGGAACCATCTGGTTGATCTCATCGTAAGTAAGGAAACCACGGGTTTTACCACGGCCGAGGAGCTTCTTAACAATCTCCTGTTGTTTTGTTTTTAACGCGGCGGCTTCTTTTTTGGTGAGTGTAACTTCAGGAACAGCTGCTGCCGCTGCCGCAGCAGCTTCCGCTTCTTTTTTCTGTTTTGCCGTCATTCTTTTAGCGGCAGGTTTTTTCTCTGCAGCGGGTTTCTTAGCTGCGGTCGCCTTTTTGGAAGCAGGCTTCTTCGCAGCGGCGGTCTCTTTTTTTGCAGGTGTCGCTTTTTTGGCGGCAGTTTTAGGAGCGGCCTTTTTGGCGGCAGGTTTTTTTGTCACCTCTTCTGTGTCGCTTTTTGCTTTGGAAGTCGTCGTTTTCTTCGCAGCCATAATATATCCCGATACTATTAAATTCTTTAGAGGGTTTTAAAACCCACCATAGATAGGCCGGAAGGGGTTAATTTCAAGTTAATCCTCTAAAAATATTCAATTTTTTTGCATTTTCGTCGGTTTTTACGCGTATTGGCGCTGCAATAGCACCTCTTTTTCGGCTTGTAGTGCTTGTAATTGCTGCAAGCTATTTTCGGTAACTTCACGTTGAAGCAATTGCATTTCCTGATCAATTTGGGCGAGTGTGACGCCATCGACCAGTTGTTGCCATGCTTGTGGTAAGTTCTCGGTTGGTAAATGCACTTGATTATCATCGCGCAGGGCCATGACCGCTGCTGAGGGCACTTCTTCGCGCTCTACCAGCCAATGTTGGATCGCTTTGAGCGTGTTATCGGAGATTTCAAATCGTTCAAGCGTCGCGCTGATATCGCCTTGATCGAGTAGTTCAGGGTGCATGATGAGCAATTTGAGCATTTGTTTTTGCGTGCGTAAAATACCGGCGGCGCGGGTAGGGATGTTTTTCGGCGGAGGCGCTTTGATCGTTTGTTTTTTGCCGTAAGGCTTATTGAAATTGCCGGAACTTTTGCCTTTGGCAAAGCGTTGTTCACGGAAATATTGCTTAAAATGATGCTGCACGCTTTCATGCTGAATCCGGCTTGCCATCTGGTTGAGCTCGTCTTCGGAGGCGGCGCGTTGCTCCGGTGTGGTGGTGCCGTGACGTTTGCTCACCGTTTCAAAAATCATTTTGGACAATGGCGTGGTTTGCTCAAGTTTTTTGTGCAAGGCTTTGGCGCCGTTGGCTTGCAAGAAATCATCCGGATCTTGCCCTTGGGGCAGGGTAAGGAAGCGCAGGGTCTTTCCGGGTTCTAGCATAGGCAGGGCAAGCTCCGCGCTACGCCACATGGCGCGCTGGCCTGCTGCATCGCCATCAAGCGAGAGGATAGGTGCATCCTGATAGCGCCAGAGGCCCTTCAGATGCATTTCCGTCAGTGCTGTACCAAGGGGAGCGACACCGGTCGTAAAGCCATATTGGTGAAGCGCGATGACATCCATATACCCTTCAGCGATGATGATCGGGGTGTCATCACGCGCGGCCATTTTCGCATTCTTCCAGTTATAGAGCACGTGGCCTTTATGAAAGAGTGGCGTTTCCGGCGAGTTCAGGTATTTAGGAGCTGTATCTGACTTGGCCATTAGACGCCCACCAAAGGCGATCACTTCGCCCTGTCGATCCGTAATTGGGAACATGATGCGCCCACGGAAACGGTCATAAGAGGGGCGGCTGCGATCCTCTAATTGAATGAGGAGACCGGTTTCGATCAGTTGTGATTCCTTGGCATTTTGACTGAGGAGGTATTCTTTTAACGCGTTGCGGTCATTGGGCGCGTAGCCTAATTTGAAATGTTTGATCGTTTCATCGCTTAGGCCGCGACCCATTAGGTAATCACGAGCGGCTTGGCCGTGTGCGAGCTGTAATTGTTGCTGGAACCAATCTGCGGCGAGTGCGACAACAGTTGTGAGGCTCTGACGTTTCTGTTCTTGAGCCTCTGCCTCGGGCGAAATTTCAGGTAAGGGAATACCCACTTCTCGTGCGAGAGATTCAATGGCCTGAGGGTAGCTAAGTTTATCATATTCCATGATAAATTTAATGGAGTCGCCATGTTCAGAGCAGCCAAAGCAATGGTAAAAACCTTTTTGATCATTCACGAAGAATGAGGGGGATTTCTCCTGATGGAAGGGGCAGCAGGCTTCAAACTCGCGTCCCTTTTTCTTCAATGGCACCCGCGCCCCGACAATTTGCGAAACGGGAAATTCGTCTCGCAAGCGCTGGATAAAGCTTTTAGGGTACATTGGCATAGTAAAACTTTATAGAGCGTGGGAGCGGATTAGGCTATAGGTTATCTTAACGATGAGTAATGAATTTCTGAATATCAAGGGCCAGCAAGTGCCGCTTAAGCTGAAGCGTAATGCGCGGGCGAAGCGGATTGTGCTGCGTTTGAGTCGAGATGGTTCGGCGGTTCAGTTGACTTTGCCGCGTCGGGTGAGTGAGAAAAAGGCAATTGCTTTTGCGCAGACTCAGACCGAATGGATTGCGAAACAGCTCGCTAAAAAACCAACGCCGATTGCGTTTGAGCCGGGGATGGAATTATCCGTATTGGGGGAAGATTTAATCTTCGAACACCACGATAGCCGTCTGACCAAACGGGAGGGTGATACGATTTATATTGGCGGCGATGTGGAATTTTTCAGCCGTCGTGTGAAGGATTATATTAAGAAACAGACGCGTGACGAATTTAGCGAAATGGCGCTCGATTTAGCCGATGATTTAGGGATGCATTTAGCGGCGGTACGTTTGCGCGATACGACCTCGCGTTGGGGAAGTTGCAGTCAAGATGGAACGATCAATTTGAGCTGGAGATTGGCTTTGGCACCTAGCAGAGTAGCGCGTTACGTGATCGCGCATGAGGTGGCGCATTTGGAGCATTTCGATCATTCGCCGGCCTTTTGGGCAGCGGTGGAAAAACTACATCCCAACTGGGAAAATGAACGTGATTGGTTGCGGAAAAACGGTGCGACGTTACACGCTTATGGTGGGTAATTGGCTGAGTTTCCCCCAGCGTTGATGCACCCATAACCACTGCTCCGGATGCTCGATGACCCATTGTTCAATTTGTTGATTGATGAGGCGCATGGCTTCTAGCGTTTCGGTGTTCTCGGGCAGAGTTAATTCCTGCACTTCGACGGTAAAGTGACATTCTTTTTGGCGGATGCAGCGAATGGCGGCGAGGCTCGAATTAAACCGTAAGGCCATCTCTGCCGCCGCGGTCGAGGTTGGTGCTGGATTGCCGAAAAACTCGATCTCCTCGCCATCATTTTGTTTTTGATCGACCAATAAACCTGCCTGACCATTCTTGCTCATCGCTTTTAGTAAAGCCCGTGCGCCGCGTTTTCCTTTCGGGTGGAGCTCATTGCAATAACGGTTGCGAATTTTGTAATAAATTTTTTCAACATAAGGATTATTGAGGTGGCGATAGATTGAGGTGATTTCAATATTTTCTAATGCGCCGACCCAAGGAATAATTTCCCAATTGGCTAAATGCGCCCCGAAAAAGACGCAAGGTCTGTCGGCTTGTTTGAAATGGGTGATCGCATCGCTATCTTTTTGCGTGATGGTCACGCGGTTTGCGAATTTTTGATGACCAAGCCATGGCGTTTCAGCAAAAGTGCGGCCAAGGTTATCCCACATTTTATGTAGCGTATCGGCGCGTTTTGCTTCGTTCCAATCGGGAAAGGCGCGGATTAAATTATACGTCGCAATTTTATGCCATTTGAGGCGTGGGCCGATAAATTGACCGAGTTTCCCGCCGAAGCTGGAAGCCATATCTAGCGGCAATAAACGGAAAATTCCAAACAGAAAGAGCATCAATCCGGCTTCTATCAGATGGCTAATTTTCTTAACCATGAGCGATCCGTGTTTGCAGCCAATCCAAAAATTCTTTTGGCTGGTCTAGGGTAAGTTTGACATCGACGACCACGACCCTCTCGCGGAACGTTTCGGGCAGTTTAACGTAATCTTTTGCGGTGGTAAGCAGAGTGGCTTGTTCCTCCTCAGATTTTTCTAACAGCAGGGCAATATCGCTCGGGCTATAGGTGTGATGGTCGCTATAGGCAATCTCGCCGAGCAGGTTGATACCTTGTTTGCGCAATCCATCGAAAAATTTATTCGGTGTGGCAAGGCCGGTAAAAGCGAAGGCAGGTTTGTTTTTATAGTCGCTTAAGTCCGTGACCGTATTGAGGGTGGCCGGCCAAATGCGTAATTCAGTAGGCGGACGATACGTGCCATCGCCGATTAAGATCACGCCAGCGCAGCGTTTTAGTGCTTTGCGTAAAGGCTCGCGCAAGGGACCGGAGGGAAGAAGTTGGCCATTGCCGATCCCATAATGGCTATCCATCACCAGCAGTGAGATATCCTTATGGAAGGTTGGGTTTTGTAGGCCATCATCGCTTAGAACGATGCTTGCGCCCTCTTTGATAGCCGCTTTTGCTGCGGCTTGGCGATCAGCGGAAACCCAAGTTGGGCAGGTCTGAGCGAGCAGTAAGGGCTCGTCGCCGACTTGAGCCGCTTGGTGTGTATTGCCATCGATGCGTAGCGGGCTGGTTTGAGGTTCTCCGCCATAGCCGCGGCTGACGCAATGCGGCTCTTGTCCGGCGATTTTAAGCATCGCGCTGAGCATACGGGTTGTGGGTGTTTTACCAGCGCCACCGGCGGTTACATTGCCAATGCAGATAATAGGTGCGGAAAGTGGTTCCAATTTTGTGCGCTGCGCTTGCCATTTACGGTGCAGGGTGCTGAAGCCATAATAGATCCAGCCTAGTGGCGCGAGCAACCGGCCATGCATGGTTTCCTGTCGCCAGAATGCGGGAGTTTTCACAGTGCTTCCAGTGCCGGCGAGAGTTCGGTGATAATTTTTTCGACCGCGCCGCCTTCGCGTTTAACCGTCTCATTCGCCGCTTCGGCGAGGGTTTCTTGTGTATCGTGATTATGCAGGAGCTCTTCGACCGCCTCGCACAATTCGGCTTCATTACGCGCTCGCATGCATGCATCATTACGGATGAAATCGGCTGTAATTGCCGGAAAATTATCCATATGAGGGCCTAAGATGATCGCGCAATCAAGGCGCGCGGCCTCAAGCGGATTTTGCCCGCCATGCGGTATGAGTGAGCCGCCTATAAAGACGATACCGGCGATACGGTAAAAGATACCCAGTTCGCCCATACTATCGGCGAGGTAAATATCGGTTTCCGAGGTGATGGGGTCTTTCTTGGAACGGCACGCCACTTTCAAGCCCATCGCACGGAGTTCCGTCGCAATGTTTTCGCCGCGTGTATTATGGCGTGGTACGATGATAGTTAGCAAGTCCTCGTGAATTTCGCGCAAGATGCGGTGCACATTACCTGCCATGGTTTCTTCGCCCGCATGAGTGCTGGCTGCTAGCCATAAGGGGCGACCCCTGACGGCGCTAATGACTTCGCCTGCGGCCTTCGAATCAGCCGGTAGCGGGGGTGCGTCATATTTTAAATTGCCTAGGTGTTTGATGCCCTGTGCGCCCAATTCACGAAAATGATCTGCGGATTTCGTGTTTTGCGGATAGATCGCCTCAAAGCAATCGAGTAGCGGAATAATCCCTGCGGGAAACTTCTTCCAGCGTTCAAAAGAGCGGCGCGACATACGGGCATTTATCAAGCGCATATCACAGCCGGTTTTATGGGTGAGGGTAATGAGGTTCGGCCAAATCTCGGACTCGATAAAGAGCGCGAGTGCGGGCTGCCAATGTTTCAAGAATTTACCAATCGCACGCGGGCTATCGATCGGCGCATATTGATGAATCGCATTATCGGGTAGTTTGTTTTCGAGTAAATGCGCGGAGGTTTTGGTGCCAGTCGTCACCAGGAGTTTGACACCAGGTTTGCGTTTGGAGATTTCCTCAATGAGTGGCAAAACCGAAAGAGACTCGCCAACGCTGGAAGCGTGAATCCAAATTAACTTCCCTTCCGGGCGGCTCATGGCGATACGTCCTAGCTTCTCCTGATAGCGTAAGGGATCTTCCTTGCCTTTATGCACGCGAAAGCGCAGCCAAAGCGGCAGTAGCGGTGTCGCAGCCCAAGAGGCAAGTCGGTAAAGCGTCAAATAAGGCAATCGCATGATTATGCGTGTTTAACCCAAAGCAATGATTTTGTCCAATTGCTGAGCGCTCAATTTGTTTTACTTCTTTTAACTTCTCGCTTAACGTCCGGCTTATGACAGGTGGTGCACAAAGACGCGTTTGGGTTTTGACGGATGAACGACCGGGAAATCGTACGCAAAGTATGGGGGTGGCGCAGAAGCTTCCTTATGAATTTGAAGAGAAGCATTTAGAATTCTCGCTGCTGGGTGGTTTGCCAAATCGGTTGATGGGGGGGAGTCATTTCCGCCTACGTCGTCGTTCGCGGGCGATTTTAAATGCGCCTTGGCCTGATATTGCAATTGCTGCGGGGCGTAAGTTAGCACCCGCGCTGCGCTATATTAAGCAAAAGAATCCAAATTGTTTTACGGTTTATTTGATGAACCCGCAAACCAGTTTGCGCCATTTTGATATGGTGGCGATGCCTGAACATGATAGGCCGCCAACGCGCCCCAATGTATTGCCAACCGTCGGCCCTGTTCATTCTTTAACGACCAAGAAATTGACGGCAGAAGCCGATAAATGGCGCAGCCAGCTTGCGCATTTGCCTGAGCCGCGTATTGCGTTGCTTGTGGGCGGAGATTCCAAATCGGCGCAATTTTCGAGTCATGATTTTCACGATATGGGCGAGATGGCCAGTAACATGGCGCGCGATATTGGCGAAAAAGATAAACCTGGATCGCTCATGGTTACGACCAGCCCGCGCACCAATGCACGTGCGATGGATTATTTGCGCCTCTCGCTTTCAGTGGAGCATGAATTATTCGTGTGGCAATCACGGGTAGATAATCCGTATCACGCCTATTTAGCGCTTGCGAATGTGATTATCGTGAGTGGAGATTCCATGAGCATGTGCGCCGAAGCCTGCGCGCTAGGCAAGCCCGTCTTTATTTATGTGCCGCGTGGCGGGAAATTGTCGCCAAAACTCATGCGCTTCCATCAATCTCTTTTTGACCGCAACCTCGCCCAACCCTTAACCGCAGGCGCCATGCCACAATGGAATACCGGCGCTGCACTAGACGAAGCCGGCCGAGTAGCAAGCGAGATCGTTCGCCGTAATGGCACATTAATTTAAGTTCATAATACCCGCTTTCCATTGACTTATGTGGCCTGCGCCCTACATCTATCTCCACATAACAATAATGGAGAGTTCTCATGAGCGTACTAGTAGGTAAAGAAGCCCCCAATTTCACCGCAGCAACGGTAATGGGTGATAATGAAATTAACGAGAAATTTGACCTGAAAGAATACCTTGATGGCAAAATGGGTATCTTGTTTTTCTACCCGTTAGATTTCACGTTTGTTTGTCCTTCTGAAATCATCGCCTTTAATAATCGTCTTGAAGAGTTCACAAGTCGTGGCTGTAAAGTCGTTGGCGTATCGGTTGATTCACATTTCAGCCACCTTGCGTGGAAAAACACAGCAGTAAATGATGGTGGTATTGGCCAAGTTCAGTACCCACTCGTAGCGGATCTAACCAAGCAAATCGCACGTGACTATGATGTTCTCGTCAATGATGCCGTGGCGTTCCGTGGCACCTTCCTTATCGATGAAAATTTTGTGGTTCGTCACCAAGTGGTGAATGATCTTCCACTTGGCCGTAACATCGACGAAGCGATTCGTATGGTCGATGCGTTGCAGTTCCATAACGAGCATGGCGAAGTATGCCCTGCTGGTTGGAATAAAGGTTCCGAAGGTATGAAAGCAAGCTCTGATGGCGTTGCTGATTACCTCGAAAAGAATGCAAAAAGCCTGTAAATAACATGCGTACCCCTTGTTGGCTTTCATGTCGGCAAGGGGCGCTTTTAATAAAGAAAATATTATGACATTACATCACACATCCGTTCTTATCATTGGTTCAGGCGCTGCAGGTTGTACTGCGGCTATTTACGCAGCACGTGCAGGACATACGCCAATTATGGTGCATGGTATGCAGCCGGGCGGGCAATTGACGATCACGACTGAGGTCGAGAATTACCCCGGTTTTGCGGATCCCATTGAAGGGCCGTGGTTGATGCAACAAATGGAAAAGCAGGCTGAGAATGTCGGCACGAAGATTTTCCATGATACGATTATCGAATGTGATTTATCAAAGCGTCCTTTCACAGCCAAAGGTGATTCGGGTGATGAATATACCGGCGATTCTCTTGTGATTGCGACCGGCGCTTCAGCGCGCTGGTTGGGTACAACAGGCGAAGAGAAATTCCAAAACTTTGGCGTTTCGGCGTGTGCGACTTGCGATGGTTTTTTCTTTAAAAATCAAGAAGTAACCGTCATTGGTGGCGGTAACTCAGCGGTCGAAGAAGCATTGTTTCTCGCGAATATCTGTAAGAAAGTCACCGTTATTCACCGCCGCGATGAGTTGCGTGCGGAAAAGATTATGCAAAAGCGCCTCTTCGCCAAAGAGAATGTCGAAATGCTATGGGATCACACGGTGGAAGAATTTGTCGGAACCGATGGCCCGCCCTCACTGACCGGCGTTCGTGTGAAAAGCACAAAAACCGGTGAAGAATCCGTAGTGGAATGCACTGGCTCTTTCGTGGCGATTGGCCATGTGCCTAATACGGGCTTATTTAAAGGCCAGCTAGAGATGCACGATAACGGCTATCTCAAAACCGCCAATGACAGCACCGCAACCAACATTCCCGGCGTTTACGCCTGTGGCGATGTGCAAGATTTCACCTACCGTCAAGCGGTAACAGCAGCGGGTACAGGCTGCATGTCAGCCCTCGAAGCAGAGAAGTTTTTGGCGGAGAATGAAGACGAAGCGGCGGCGGCTTAAGTTAGGCTAGCGTGTTTTAGCAGATGATGAACCCGTCGATTTATTCGCGCTGGCGTGTAAATCGTAAAATAGGTTGGTCTCGTGCAAGATGTGTTTAATTTCCTTCATACGCTCAGGGTAATTCGTTCTTTGTGGATCGGATAACCCTGTTGCAACGGCTGTTATGGCTTGCCATTCGGTTCGGGAAAGCTGGATGAGTTGCCAGGGAGCTTCGGCGATAATATTTTGGTCCATGTCAAATATCTTACCTCGTGTAGGAGCCTCTTTGGTGGGTTTAGAGTAGGCAGTGACAAACTCTTCTCGCTGTTCGTAATGATTGAGGGCAGAGTATTTCTCGTTATAAGCGGCGATTTTTTGTTTTAAATAGAGGCCAGCAGCGAAATAGATGGATTTATCTCGCTTGGAGACGTTGCCCCATTTTTCTTCCGTTCCAGGGTTAGCATATTGTGCGACCTGGTTTTTATAAGCATGAAATTGTCGAGAATAGAGTTTGTCAAAATCCTCCATCCTCCCATCGTGATGTGTTAGTCCTAGCATAAAGTGCATCATTATGACTTCTTGCAGTGGAGTATGTCCGAGTTTGGGGCATAAATGGCAAATTTCGTGTATTAATGCTCCCTGCTTCAAGGGGGTTTCTATGGCGTTAACACTCATGATTTCGGGGTTGTTTAGATAGTATTCGCGATTCCCTTTTTTGCGCATCGTTTCTACCATATCCAATACGGTAGGCTGCCTTCCTGCCTTCTGACCATCATGCATTTCTGTAATGATCTCGCCATAATAATTTTGATTAGTGAGAGGGATAACCATACTAAGAGTATAAGGCAAAAAAGTTAAAACTTCTTTACCGACGATTTGCGTAAAACGCATATAACTGCTAGTAGTTATGCGAAACATGCAAGAGGGTGGCGATGTTAGATTGGGATAAATTGCGGGTATTTCATTCGGTAGCGCAGGCGGAGAGCCTGACACGTGCGGGTGAGTTATTGAATCTGAGCCAATCGGCGGTGAGCCGTCAAATTTCTGGGTTGGAAGAGCAGTTGGGGATGACGTTATTCCACCGTCATGCGCGCGGGCTGATTCTGACAGAGCAGGGCGAAATCCTCTTCCAAACCGCAGCGGAAATGGCGCAAAGTTTACGCGCGACCGAGAATGCGCTAACGGATAGTCGTGAGCGCCCCAAGGGTCCGTTGATTGTATCAACGCCGGTGGCAATTGGTACCATGTGGTTGATTCCGCAGCTGGCTGAGTTCCAGCAGCTCTATCCTGATATTACGGTCACGCTCAATGTGCAGGATGCCGAGGTGAATGTGGCGATGCGTGAGGCTGATTGTGCCTTACGAGTTAATGAGAGTAATGCACCGGACGTGGTGCAGCGTAAAATCACGACGATTCATAATGATCTCTATGCCTCGAATGATTACCTTCGTAAGCACGGGGTGCCACGTAAGTTAGAAGAGTTGCATGAGCATCAATTGATTGCCTACGGCGCAGAGTTCCGGGCGCCTTTTTCCGAAGTGGATTGGTTATTGAGGTTGGGGAGTAAGAATAAGGCAGCGTTGCGTCCCGCGTTTAAGGTCAATAGCCTGTTTGGAATGCTGCGCGCGGTGGAGCAGGGAATGGGTATTGCCGGTTTACCGGATTACATGGTGCGGGGTGCGCGTAATATTAGCCCTGTGTTACCCAATACACGCGGGCCTGCTGTCGATGCCTATTTTGTGTATGGTACGGAGCTTCGTAATTCTAAGCGCATCACGGTTTTCCGCGACTTCTTGCTCCGTAAGTTTGCGTCGACAGAGTTTTAGGGGTTGTAGTTTTGCTCCTGCTCGTCTCTGGGCTCGACGATAAACTATTGGCTTCGCCAATACTCAAGGCTGGGTTGGCCTGCTGGCCTCCCTTTTTTTTGAATTTCTTCTGCTATTGTACTCGCCCACTGACTCGCTTCATCTGGATTTCTGTTGCTCGAATTTCTTAACTCTCTACAGCGTCATATGCATGTTAATTACCATAAAATGCTTGTGATATGCGTTTTATGCATATGAAAACTGCAAGAATGTTAATTTTCAGTTAGATTTTGATTGCCTATACAAGACTCACATCTGGCCGAGGTCAGATTCTTTCATTCGAGATTTCTCATATGAAAGCCTCCCTGTTAAAGCTTGGGCCGGCGCGGATTTATTCGCTCCGGCTCTTTTTTTGTACGGGTGCGGCGGATTAACGGCACCGCGTTATTTAAACGGTCTTTTTTATGTGTTAAACGCTCTCCTTGCAGTTGCGCGGGGCAAATCACTGCTCTATGCATGAGGTAACTTAAAATTTATGCATTTATAGGAGCATTTCATGGCTATTCTCGTTGATCAAAATACCAAAGTTATCTGTCAGGGTTTTACGGGTAAAGAGGGAACGTATCATTCAGAGCAAGCGATTGCTTATGGTACAAAAATGGTCGGCGGTGTGACGCCGGGTAAGGGCGGTACGGACCATCTTGGTTTGCCGGTTTACAATACGGTGTTGGAAGCGAAAGAAACGGCCAGTGCGAATGCCTCTGTCATCTACGTTCCGCCTAAATTTGCAGCGGATGCGATTTTGGAAGCGATTGACGCTGAGATCGAACTTATCATTTGTATCACTGAAGGTATTCCGGTGTTGGATATGGTGGAAGTAAAGCGTGCGCTTTCGGGCAGTACCTCTCGCCTAATCGGCCCTAACTGTCCGGGTGTGATTACGCCGGATGAATGTAAAATTGGTATTATGCCAGGTCACATCCATAAGCGCGGTAATGTCGGTATCGTGTCGCGTTCAGGTACGTTGACTTATGAAGCCGTAGCGCAGACTTCTGCCGCGGGTTTCGGTCAATCGACTTGTGTCGGTATTGGTGGTGATCCTGTGAAGGGCACCGAGTTTATCGATATGCTTGAGTTGTTCCTGCATGATGATGAAACGCAAGCAATCGTAATGATTGGCGAAATTGGTGGCGCGGCTGAAGAAGAAGCAGCTGAGTTCTTGAAGAACCATAAGATCAAGAAGCCAACCGTTGGTTTCGTTGCAGGCCGTACAGCCCCTCCGGGTCGTCGTATGGGGCATGCGGGTGCGATTGTTTCGGGTGGCCAAGGTGGTGCCGAAAGCAAGATCGAAGCGATGTTATCTGCGGATGTTAAAGTTGCAGAAAGCCCTGCGCATATTGGTATTGCGATGAAAGAACTGCTCGCTGCTTAGCTAAGTATTAGGTTTTCTTAATATTTTGGTAACATAAGGGTGGTATCCTGTATCTATGGTACAAGATATTAGACCGCTCAGTGCGATTGATTTGCATCCTTTAGAGGGTGTTTTAGGGATTTTTGATTCTAAGTTTTCGGCAGAGGAAGCTTCTATTGAGGTGATGGATTCGAGAATAACAGGTGTTTCCGGCTATAAATTAGTTCTTCCAGATATTGATAATAAGAGGGCCGGGCCAATCTCTGACCATTTCAAGAGAAAGGCTGACGGTGCAGGTAAGCCAATCTTCACTCAGGTTGATTCGGTGAGTAATGCTGGAGGAAAGACACAAGATGTTGTGGCGGTTATTAATCTAGAACTTCAGGAGGAGTTGATTGCCTATATGAAAGAGAGGGGCGCAAAAGTTTCCACCAATTTAATCAAACTGAAGTCAGAAAATAAAGAACAAGTGACTGCTTGGAGCAAAGGCTTGGCTGAAGAAATGCATAAGCATCTGGAAGGGGTCTATAATCTGTTCGATGGTAATAAGTCACTCAAGGGACAAATTAGAACAATGCAACGTGATCATCTTGATGTGCTCAGAGTAGATGGGCCGAATGAACCTGAGGTGAGTGTCGCTTATACGGCCTTAACGTCTAAGCTGAATGGATTTTTAAAAGAAGCAAAAATAGAAGCGACACGTCGAGAAAGTCAGCCTGCGCTCAATATATTGATAGGAATGACAGAGCGGCTTGAAAATTTTGCGCATGACGCGCCTGTTCAAGATGAGGCGGCTGTTCAGAATGAAAGCTTAGAGAAGTTAATTAATGGACTTCGTAAGGCGGGAGTTAAAGCTGGTAAAGAGCAGTTTGGAAAATTTGCAGATCAGTTGGCGGCGATTGACCTTGATCCAGCACAACTAGCAGCAAAGATTGATGAGATTGAAAGCTCTGGAGTGTTACCCTCTCACGTAAGGGTGCTTTTGAAGACTATTCAAGCGTCGCTCAGTCCGCAACTTTCCGGTATGGCGTATTAGTTTTATCTAGTATTTCTGCCTTCATTCTTTTCCTTATCTCCAAGAACTCCATGTCATGGATATCCTCATTTGTTTTTTTGCGCCGATTTTTTGATTTTCAGTGCGGCTTTTGCTTGCGATTAGCGCAAAAATGATACCTTTTGGTGTATAGAATATACTTGGCAATTTTCTGATTTTTGAAGAAAGAAAACTGATGACACACCAAAACGACCCTTTCCTTAGCGATGACACGCAATTAAGTGCGTTGAACGCGGTATTTGTTGAAGAAATGTACGAGCGTTGGGCTGAAAACCCGAGCGCGGTGGATGCGAGTTGGCAGAGCTTCTTTGCTGGCTTTGGCGATAATCCGCATGCGGTTCGTTCGGCGGTGGGGTCAGCCAGCTGGGCACATGATGAAACGCGCGTGATTGGCGAAGCGGATGAGACGGCACAAGCCAAAACCAATAAAGCGGTTAAAGGCGGCGGTACGGATATTGCCAGCACGCAGGAAAGCTTACGCGCGATTATGATGATTCGTGCTTATCGTGTGCGCGGCCATCTGATTGCAGATTTGGATCCGTTACAGCAAGAGCCGAATAAATATCATGCTGAGCTAGATCCAGCGACTTACGGCTTTGGCCCTGACAATATGGATAAGCCTATCTTTATCGATGGTGTATTGGGTATGGAAACTGCCACGATGCGTGAGATTTTGAATCTGCTGCGTAATACCTATTGCGGTAAAATGGGTGTGGAATTTATGCATATCCAGTATCCAGAGCAAAAAAGTTGGATTCAGCGTCGTATTGAATCGGCGCGTGGGCGTCCGAATATTCCGGCGGAAGAAAAGACAGAAATTCTGCGCAAATTGGTTGAAGTGGAAGCCTTTGAAGATTTCGTACATGTAAAATACACAGGCTCAAAACGTTTCTCCATCCAAGGGGGCGATACGGTGATTTCTGGCCTAGATCGTGCGATTGCGCAAGCGGCTGAGCTTGGCGTAAAGGATGTCGGTATTGGTATGCCGCATCGGGGCCGTTTGAATGTGGTCACGGCGGTGATGGGGCGTCCTTATGTGGAGCTTCTATCTATCTTTAACGGGAATCTCGATTTCCCTGAATGGGTCGAAAGTTCGGGTGATGTGAAATATCATTTAGGCCTGTCAACGGACCGTACTTATAATGGCAAAAATGTGCATTTATCGCTTTCTGCCAACCCTTCGCATTTGGAGGCGGTGAACCCTGTCGTTTGTGGTCGTACCCGTGCGAAGCTTCGTCAAATGGGCGATATTGAAGCCAAAAAACTGGCCATGCCGATTTTGATGCATGGGGATGCGGCCTTTGCTGGTCAGGGTGTGGTGCCTGAGTCTCTCTCTTTTGCAGAGCTTAAAGGGTATCGCTCGGGCGGAACGTTGCATATCATCGTGAATAACCAAATTGGCTTTACGACGAGTCCTAAAAATTCACGTTTCACGCCTTATCCATCGGATGTGGCGAAGACGGTGCAGGCGCCGATTTTCCATGTGAATGGTGATGATCCTGAAGCAGTGGCTTATGTGTGTAAACTCGCAGTAGATTTCCGTCAGGAATTTGGCCGCGATGTGGTGGTGGATGTGTTCTGTTACCGTCGTTACGGCCATAATGAAGGCGATGAGCCGATGTTCACGCAGCCTCTCATGTATAAAGCGATCAAGCTGAAGAAGTCTCCGGCGACGATCTACGCCGAGCAGTTAATTGCGGAAAGTTTTATCACGCAAGAGGGTGTCGACGGTATTTTCAAAGAGTTCAAGATACAGTTCGAAAAAGATCATGATACGGCCAAGAATTTCTCGCCAAACAAAGCGGGTTGGTTAGAGGGTGAATGGCAAGGTTTGAAAAAACCGGATCCGAATAAGTCGCACCCAGCCGGTAAAACGGGCATGAAAATCGCTGATTTGAAGAAAATCGGCATGAAGCTGACAGAAGTGCCAAGTGACTTTAATTTGAACAGTAAAATTAAGCGCCAAATGGGCACAAAAGTGCAAATGATGGAAACCGGCGAGAATATTGACTGGGCCATGGGCGAAGCGCTCGCGTTTGGTTCGCTTGTCACAGAAGGTACGCCTGTGCGTATTTCCGGTCAGGACTCTGAACGCGGAACTTTCTCGCATCGTCATTCGGTTTTGACCGATCAGGTGAATGAAGACCGTTATATGCCGCTTAATCATATTCAGAAAGAGCAGGCGCTTTTCGAGCCGATTAACTCTTCGCTCTCCGAATATGCGATTCTTGGTTTTGAATATGGTTATTCCCTCGCGGAGCCGAATGGCCTCACGATTTGGGAAGCGCAATTTGGTGATTTCGTTAACGGTGCGCAGATCATGATTGATCAGTTCATCTCCTCTGGCGAGATCAAATGGCTGCGTATGAGCGGCTTGGTGATGTTGCTGCCGCATGGCTATGAAGGTCAAGGGCCGGAGCATAGCTCGGCACGCTTAGAGCGATTCTTACAGCAATGTGGGGAAGATAACTGGCAGATTGTGAATATCACGACGCCGGCAAACTATTTTCATGCTTTGCGTCGTCAGATGCATCGTGATTTCCGTAAGCCATTGATCGTGATGGCGCCGAAATCGTTGTTACGTCATAAGCTTTGCCAATCAACCCTCGCTGATTTTGGCCCGAAAGAGACGTTCCAACGTGTGATTCCTGAAGTCGATAAGATGGATGATAAGAAGGTCAAACGTGTGATTTTCACCAGTGGTAAGGTCTATTACGATCTCTATCAGGCGCGCGAAGAGCGTAAGCAAAAAGATGTCGCGATTGTGCGTGTAGAGCAGTATTATCCTTTCCCACATGCTGAGATTCAGGATGTTATGCAAGGTTATCTCAAAGCGAACAAAGATGTCGAAGTCATGTGGGCACAAGAAGAGCCTGAAAATATGGGCGCTTGGCGTTTCATTGGTCCACGTATGGGTGATGTGCTTGATGAGTTGGATCAAGAATGCTGCAAGATCAAATATGCAGGCCGCCCAGAAGCGGCGTCTCCAGCAGCGGGTTATGTGAGTATTCACAACCGCCAGCAAGATCTGCTTATCAACGATGCATTGACGCTCGGTAAATCCTCAAGGCAACGCGGTAAGAAGGCAAAAGCGGCCTAAGGTTTTAAAGAGTTTTTGTCATTGCGGCGTTAGGCCGGCATGACTACAGGTTTTTGCGGAAATAAGTGGTTTGATCTTTCATATTGCGGTAGCGGTGTGCAAGGTAGAATTCATACGTTCCCTTTGTTTTTCGACGCAAGTTGCTACTTAGCTCCATGACCGTACAACCTGCCTGTAAAGCTTGTGTTTCTGCTAGCTGAATGAGGATGTTTCCTAGGCCTTTCCGTCGGTAGCTCTTATCAACCACCAAAGCGCTTAGCCGAGCCATACAATCGGTTTGGTGAAACCAGTCTATGATGTGAAAACTCATAAAGCCAATAACACGGCTATCCATTTCGGCGACAAATGCTTGATAGCTTTTTTGCTCATCAAGCTTCTGTATCTTATCCGTAATCTGTTCTTCTGTTATTTTATAACCCAACTCATCCAGTAAATTTTGGATGACAGGCGCATCGTTTACGACGGGGGCACGAATGTGAAAATCCACCGCTAACTCTTCGTTACCGCAATCACGCTTGGACGGGGCGGCAGGCTATCGTCGAAATCTGGCCATCGGGTGCTTGGTTCGTCGAAGGTCGAACCTTTATCTTCCCCCGGATGCTGGATGGAGAGGAACAGCGTTTCGCCATCAGGGGTAAAGCAGGGGCCGGTCACCTCGGCACCTTTAGGAGCGCGTAGGAAGCATTTGGGTGCGGTGTGATTATCGGTCGCATAGAGGCCATCGGCAATGCCGTAGCTTTTTGGCATGCCATCGGTCGCAATCCATAAGCTGCCAGATGGATGGAAGGCAAGATTGTCAGGGTTGCCAAACCAGCCAGATTGGCCTACGCGTTTTCCGTTATAATCCGGTGTGTCGCTATCAGGGTCGCCGGCGAGGATAGGTGTATCCCATAGGAATTTATCCGCCGCATGATCGCCTCCGGGAGGGAGGAGTTTGATGATATGCCCGCCTTTATTGGCGGCGCGGGTGTTGGCGCTATTGGCCACCTTGCGTTTTGGATTTCGGGTTAGCGAAACAAACACAGCATTGGTATAAGGCTGGATAGCGATGCCTTCGGGGCGGTCCATCTTAGTGGCGCCCAGTATGTCACCGGCACGGCGGGCCTCGATCAACAGATCGGCTTGGGAGGTAAACCTGTTCGATTTATCCAATCCGTTCTCACCGTAAATGAGGGGAAGCCATGTTAGCGATCCATCATCGAGGAACTTAGCGACAGAAAGCGTGCCTTTATCAAGCAGGTTGGCATTGGCCGCTTTGTGGGTGAGGTTGATTTTATCATCGGACACAAAACGGTAAATATATTCGAAATAATCATCATCACCGGAATAAATAACCAAGCGGCCATCAGGCGCAGTGGCGCAGGTGGCGCTTTCATGCTTGAAGCGGCCCAGTGCCGTGCGTTTTACCGGTTGCGAGAAAGGATCATAGGGATCGTATTCAACAACCCAGCCAAAGCGGTTAGGTTCATTAGGCGTTTGGGTAATATCGAAGCGTTCATGGATGCGGTGCCAGCCGTAATAGCCTCGTTTGGCGATCGTATAGCGTGCGTGATTTTCCGCCTCAGTGCCATCGGTTTTGCCATTAAAGTAGCCATCGATATTCTCTTCGGAGACGAGTACGGTGCCCCAAGGGGTGACTCCACCTGCGCAATTTCCAACCGTTCCGAGTACAGTTTTGCCTTGTGGGTCTGCCTTGGTGCTTAGGCGTGCGTTGCCTGCTGCTGGGCCGCTAATATGGATGGGCGTGGTGGCGGTGACGCGTCGTTGATAGCGGCTGTCTAGAATGGGTTCCCACAATCCGGTTTTATCACGTTTGACCTCAAGCATTGAGAAGCCGTGCGCGGCTTGTTCGATGCGTAATTCTTCTTCACTAATGGTTTCGCTGGAATCTTTTTTGCGCGTAGCGGAGAACATGAGGTGGGCGTTGGTATATTCATGATTCACGTGTAGGAGCCCGTGGCTGCTACTGCCATTGAGGGGCATGTAAGCGATAAAGTCGTTATTATAGCCAAAGCTCTTAGATTGGATATCAGCCGTTAGATTGAGTGGATCGAAGTCCGCTGCGTTAGCGAAAAGAGGATCGCCCCAGCGCATCAGGATTTGCGCTTGATAGCCCGCTGCCCCCAGTAAATTTTCGGTATAGCCTTTAGCGACAGAGGTGAAACTGAGGTCGAATGCATTGGAAGCACTGGTTGATGAACCTACGCCGCCCATCGCCTTAAGCGAAGCGGAGGGAAGTAGGCTCAATGCAGCCCCCGCTGTGCCTGCTTGCAGCAGGTTACGACGGCTTAAGCGCGTGGATAAAATATTTAAAAAATCACTCACCTTGAAACTATAAAGGTAGGTAGAGAGAAATGCTAGACGTCTTCCGGCTTTTCTTCTTCTGCCGTGGTGACTTCTTCTAATGCATAGCCTGCGGAGCGCACGGTACGGATGAGTTCTTGCATTTCACCTTCTGGGTTGAGACCTTTACGGAGACGACGAATGTGAACATCCACCGTACGAAGTTCTACGTAAATATCGTGTCCCCAAACGGAATCAAGTAGCTGTTCGCGTGAGAATACGCGGCCAGGGTGCTCCATGAGGTACTGAAGAAGTGAAAACTCAGTTGGGCTGAGATGAATTTCTTTATCCGCACGCCATACTTTATGTGCCGCCAAGTCCACACGAACATCAGAGAAGGTCAGAACCTTTTCAGAAAGCGCAGGGCGGAAGCGACGGAAAACCGCGCGAATACGAGCATTAAGCTCAGATGGGCTGAACGGTTTGATCATATAATCATCCGCGCCAGCATCGAGTCCTTGAATACGATCACCTTCTTCACCGCGAGCGGAAAGCATGATGATAGGAATCCCTTTGGTATCATTGTTGCGACGTAATGCCTCGCAAACCTCGATGCCGCTCATTGAAGGCAGCATCCAATCTAATACGATAACATCAGGGCGATGTTCCTTAACCATGGTGAGGGCTTCCTCACCATCATCGGTTGACTCGACGTTGTAGCCTTCTTTTTCCAAGTTATAACGTAACATGGTGACGATGGCTTCTTCGTCTTCAACAATCAAAATTGTGGTATCCATAATGTCCTTATACTGCATGATTACCGCTTGCGCGGATACTGGTTACGTGTTTTGTAACGGCAAAAGGTTAGATTTGCGTTAATTTTCTGTCGTAAAATTACATCATTAGAGTGTGAAGTCCATGAAATTCATATTAGAAATACTGCCGTTAGCGGCTTTTTTCATCACCTACCAGAAGGCAGGGCTGATGACGGCGACGCTGGTGCTTATGGTTGCTACGGCTATTTCTGTGACGGTGCTCTATATTAAAGAGAAGAAAGTGCCGTTTAACCCGCTTATTTCCGCTATATTAGTCGGGGTGTTTGGTGGGTTAACCTTAATATTTGAAGATCCGATCTTTATTAAGATGAAGCCGACCATTATTAACCTTCTATTCGCCGCGATTCTTATCGTAGGTACTTTGCTGCAAAAACCACCTTTAAAATACATGATGCAAATGGCCATCCAGATGACTGAGCAGGGGTGGCGTATCTTATCATTCCGCTGGGCAGGGTTATTTATCTTTCTAGCCGGTTTGAATGAATATGTTTGGCGTAATTACCCAGAAGAGTTCTGGGTTAATTTTAAAGTATTTGGCATGTTGCCGCTCACCTTACTATTCCTGATGTGCCAGATGCCGCTCATTAAGCGCCATCTTCTTGATCAGGAAGCATTGAAATAAAGCGAGTTTATCCGGCTTTACTATCCAGCTTGGGTGAGCTTGCTACGCCATATTCACGCTTGGGCATACGCCCTGCGAGATAGGCCTTACGGCCTGCAATCACGGCATGTTTCATGGCTTCGGCCATCATCACGGGGTTTGCTGCTTCAGCCAGAGCCGTGTTCATAAGTACGCCGTCACAGCCCAGTTCCATCGCAATTGCCGCATCGGATGCGGTACCAACGCCGGCATCAACCAGTACCGGTACGCTGAGCGCTTCCGCAATCAGCCTAATGTTGAGTGGGTTTTGGATGCCGAGGCCTGAACCGATCGGCGCGCCGAGTGGCATGACGGCGATACAGCCAATTTGTTCCAGCTCTTTCGCAACGATCAGGTCATCACTGGTATAGGCCATCACATCAAAGCCCTCTTGCACCAAAGTTCTCGCTGCTTTGACAGTTTCGATCACGTTGGGGTAGAGGGTTTTTTCATCGCCCAGCACTTCAAGCTTTACCAATTTTTCGCCGCTAGCTTCGCGGGCAAGACGTAAGGTGCGTAGGGCGCTCTCGGCATCGTAGCAACCTGCGGTGTTGGGAAGGTAAGTGTATTTTTCCGGTGGCAGAACATCTATCATTTGCTGTTGTTGTTCGGCATTTAAGCGGCGTACGGCAACGGTGATGATCTCAGAACCACTGGCGATAATCGCCTGTTTGGTTTCCGCCATATCTTTGTATTTCCCTGTGCCAACGAGAAGGCGTGATTCGTAAGTTTTACCGGCGATTTTGAGTGGAGTGTCTTGCATTGTCATTATTTTAAAATACTTCCCATTATGCCACGTAAGATGGCTTTTGCTATTTTGCGGCCTAAAGAAGTTCCAACCGAGCGTAAGACGCTCTTAGTGGTGGCTTCAATATAGCCCTGACGGTTGCTGCGGCGCTTGGTAGAAGTGCGCTCTAGCTTTTCTTCTTTTTTCGATTTTGTAGCAGACTCAGCGGCTTTCTCAGCACGAGTGTGCAGAATTTCGTAAGCGGATTCACGATCAATCGCTTTGTCATACTGACCCGAAACCGGACTGTTATCTCGTATCGTCTTGCGCTCTGATTCCGTCACTGGGCCCATGCGAGACGAGGGCGGGCGAACGAGCGTGTGTTGAACGACAGACGGCTCACCCTTTTTTTCCAAGGTTGAAACGAGTGCTTCACCTATACCTAATTGGGTGATGGCCTCTGTTGTATCCAGGTTCGGATTAGGACGGAAGGTTTCCGCTGCGGATTTCACGGCTTTTTGGTCTTTCGGTGTGAAGGCGCGCAGGGCGTGCTGTACACGGTTACCAAGCTGGCCGAGAATATCGACAGGGATATCTAGCGGACTTTGCGTCACGAAATAGATGCCAACACCTTTGGAGCGAATCAGGCGAACCACTTGCTCTACTTTATTAACCAGTGCTTTGGGCGCATCGTCAAACAGAAGGTGAGCTTCATCAAAGAAGAAAACGAGTTTTGGTTTATCTGGATCGCCTACTTCTGGCAGTGTTTCGAAAAGCTCCGAAAGTAGCCATAAAAGGAAGGTAGAATAGGTTTTTGGCGCGCGCATGAGTTCATCCGCTGCGAGAATATTGACGATACCGCGCCCGTCGCGCGTGGTGCGCATTAGGTCAGCAATCTCTAAGGCTGGTTCGCCGAAGAACGCTTCTGCACCTTCGGATTCGAGCTGTAGGAGGTTGCGCTGAACGGCGCCGACAGAGGCTTTGCTGATATGGCCATATTCGTTAAGTTCTCTCGCATTTTCAGCAATGAAGTTGAGCATCGCGCGTAGGTCCTTCAGATCGAGCAGCAGCATGCCCTCATCATCAGCGACGGCAAAAGCGATGTGTAAGACGCCTTCTTGCGCGTTGGTAAGGTCCATCAAGCGCGACAGGAGTACCGGTCCCATTTCCGAAATGGTGGTGCGAAGGGGATGGCCTTGTTTACCAAAAATATCCCAAAAGATGGTGGGGACGCAGCCAAGGGCAAAATCAGTGATGCCGATAGATTCAACGCGCTCATCAATTTTTGGATGCGGCTTTCCGGTTTGCGAAATGCCAGAAAGATCACCTTTCACATCGGCCATGAAGACGGGTACGCCCGCGTTCGAGAAGCCTTCAGCCAGCACCTGAAGCGTCACGGTTTTACCGGTGCCGGTTGCGCCAGCAATCAGGCCATGACGGTTGGCGTATTTCAAATTGAGCCATTGAGGGTTGCCCTCAGCGCCGCCAATGAGGATCTTGTCTGGAGCGTTTAAACTAGCAATTTCAGGCGTATCTTCGGTCTTCATCGCAGTGCTCATGAGGGTAGTCCTTGCTTTTCGTGGTATTTTGGCTACGTTCTTTTAGCAAATTACTTGCAGAATAACAATGGAGGCTTTTTATGATTGAACAGTTTATTGGACTAGCGACGCAACAGCTAGGCATTTCACAAGATGATGCGGAACAAGCAACGAGTGGCTTACTCTCTGTATTACAGGGACAAGCGGGTGAAGTTGATTTTTCATCGCTATTATCACAAATTGGCGGCGCAGAGCAGTTGATGAATAAATTTGAAACAGGCACAAACCTCGGCGGCGGCGATGCTGGTGGCCTGATGGGTAACCTTATGGGTGCTGTTGGTGGCATGCTAGGTGGCGGTTCTACGGCAAGCAGCTTGGTCGGTATGGCAGGCTTACTAAGCCAGTTGAATCTAGATTCAGGCCAACTTGGCTCACTCGCAAGCTTGTTCTTTGATTTCATCAAAGGCAATGCAGGTGACAGTCTTGCGCAAAGCCTAATGGGTGGTCTTGGTGACTTCCTATCGGATAAAGCAGCGTAATTTACGATTGATACTGATTATAAAAACCCTGCCTGAGAAGGTGGGGTTTTTTGTGTGTGCAGGGTGTAACAACATCTAATAAATGTATAATACATTAATTCCCCATTTATTTATGTGTTAAAGCTTTTGACTTTGCTCCGCGCGCGCGATATAAGCGGCGTTATGATAGATGCAGCAGTAAAAAAACCCGTAAAAGCCAGTGGCCCAACTGAAGAAACCGTTCTTTCCGTGGAGCATTATACGGATGAACTTTTCTCGTTCCGCCTAACCCGCCCGGAGAGCTTCCGCTTTCGTTCTGGTGAGTTCATTATGCTGGGCTTGCGAGTAAATGATAAGCCGTTATTGCGCGCTTATTCCATTGCCTCTCCTTCTTGGGATGAGGAGTTGGAGTTTTTCTCCATCAAAGTACAAGAAGGCCCCCTGACACAGCATCTGCAGAAAATTGAAAAAGGCGATACGGTGTTGCTAGGCCGTAAGCCGGTTGGAACTCTGGTGCTAGATGCACTGACGCCGGCGAAACGCCTCTATATGATTTCTACCGGAACCGGCTTTGCGCCCTTCGCTAGCCTGATTCGCGACCCTGAAACCTATGAGAAGTTCGATGAAGTGATCGTGACGCATACCTGCCGCACGGTGGCAGAGCTCGCCTATAGTAAAAAGACGGTCGAAGAGACGCTTAACCACGAATTTCTTGGTGAGCTAGCGCAACCGAAACTCAAATATTTCGATAGTGTCACGCGTGAGAATTATCCGCGCCAAGGCCGCATCACGACGCTGCTAGAAGATGATACGGTGAGCAAACATTTCGGTTTTGAAAGCCTAAATCCCGAAACCGATCGCGTAATGATCTGCGGCTCTACCGCGATGCTTGAAGATACCAAAACCATCTGTGAAGCGCGCGGATTTGTCGAAGGCGCCAATAACGCTCCCGCAGATTTCGTTATCGAACGCGCATTTGTTGGCTAGAATATAGGCATTATTTTCTCTATAGTCTTTTCGTGAGTAAGAAGCTTTTCCAATTAGAATCTGACTATGAACCGGCGGGTGACCAGCTGACGGCGATTCCTGCGTTGACCCAAGGTTTGCTTGACGGAAAGCGCAATCAGGTGCTGCTTGGGGTGACCGGTTCCGGTAAGACTTACACGATGGCGCAGGTGATTAACAACCTACAGCGTCCGGCCATGATTATGGCGCATAATAAAACACTCGCGGCGCAGCTTTATCAGGAGATGAAGCATTTCTACCCGCATAATGCGGTCGAATATTTTGTTTCGTATTACGATTATTACCAGCCCGAAGCTTATGTTGCGCGCACCGATACTTTTATCGAAAAAGATTCCAGCATTAACGAACAGATTGATCGTCTGCGGCACTCGGCCACGCGTTCGCTATTGGAGCGTCGTGATGTAATCGTGATTGCTTCGGTTTCGTGTATTTACGGTATCGGTTCGGCTGAGAGCTATAGTTTGATGGTGAAACATATCAAAGCAGGTATGGAGTATGATCAGCGTAAGTTGATGAAATCACTGACTGAATTGCAATATGAGCGTCATGATTTAGACTTCCATCGTGGCACGTTCCGCGTGCGTGGTGATGTGCTGGATATTTTCCCCGCGCATATGGCAGATCAGGCGTGGCGCCTAAGTTTCTTCGGCGATGAGCTGGAGGAGATTCAAGCGTTTGATCCGCTTACGGGCGAGATTCACGGCAAGTTAGACCAAGTGGCGATTTACCCGAATTCGCATTATGTTATCCCGCGCCCGACGATTGAGCGTGCGATTGGTACGATTAAAGCAGAGTTAAAAGAGCGCCTCCCACAATTTGAGTCGATGGGTAAGTTGGTGGAAGCGCAACGCCTCGGTCAACGCACGCAATTTGATTTAGAGATGATTCAAGAAACGGGCGCTTGCCGTGGAATTGAGAATTATTCACGCCACCTGTCTGGGCAATTACCGGGTGCGCCTCCGCCGACTTTATTTTCCTATCTGCCGGATGATGCGCTTCTATTTATGGATGAAAGTCATGTGTCAGTGTCGCAAATTGGCGGCATGTATAAAGGGGATAGGTCGCGCAAAACGACGCTTTCGGAGCATGGATTCCGTCTGCCATCTTGTATGGATAACCGCCCCTTAAAGTTTGAAGAATGGGAAACGACCCGTCCGCAAACGGTATTTGTATCGGCCACTCCGGCGAAATGGGAGCTTGAACAAACGGGTGGCGAGTTTGTCGAACAAGTGATTCGTCCAACCGGCTTGCTTGATCCGCCTTACGAAATTAAGCCTGTTGCTGTACAGGTGGATGATCTTATGGCCGAGGCTAAACTGACGATTGCTAAAGGCTTCCGTGTGATGGTGACGACACTCACCAAACGCATGGCGGAGGAACTGACGGAGTATCTCACCGAAGCGGGTAATAAGGTCGCTTATTTGCATTCTGATGTGGATACGCTTGATCGTATTGAGATTATCCGTCAATTGCGATTAGGCGAATTTGATATTCTTGTCGGCGTGAACCTCCTGCGTGAGGGGTTAGATATCCCGGAATGTGGCCTTATGGCGATTCTGGATGCGGATAAAGAAGGGTTCTTACGTTCGGCCACTTCGCTCATTCAAACCATTGGTCGTGCTGCGCGTAATTCCGAAGCACGGGTGATTCTTTATGCGGATAAGATTACCAACTCTATGCAAATTGCGATGGATGAAACAGACCGTCGTCGTGCTAAGCAAATGGCCCATAATGAGAAGCATGGTATTATACCTACCACCGTTGTGAGCCGTATTTCAGGTTCGATGAGCGATGATGTGAAAGCCAATACAAGTTGGAAACGTCCCAAAAATGCAGATGGGTCGCCCGCCGAACCTTCTAGCGGGGATAGTCAGGAATATCTCAAGCATCTACGTGATAGAATGCTCGAAGCGGCCAGTAATTTAGAATTCGAAGAAGCGGCGCGCATCCGCGATGAACTTGAAAAGTTGGAAAAAGCGGCTTAGAGGCCTATTTCAAACATCATGACGCAGTCGATATCGGAGTTGGTTGAATTATAGACCGTATCGCTAGAAATAAGGCAATTATTTCCAGCTCCCCCACCAATCAAGTGAACTTCGTCTGTAGTGGTAGTTTTTCCTTGATGGGGAATGCCATCATCTGTTTTTCGGTCAATAATTTCGGCTGCAAGAGCGGCCAATGCTCCTGCTCGTGGTCTACCTTGTGAACTTACAGGAGCCGCAAAGAAAAGAGTGTTTTTATTATTTTGTGCCTCAAGCGAGTATCCTGCGCCAATAATTGAGGATTTGGGGTGAGATACATCTAATACAGGAGGAAAGGTTATGACGCCGGTATAACTACCTGCAATAATTTCTGATAGACTAAGGTGTTGCCAAACACGCCCGACTTCGTTGGAAGTTAGCCCGCCAGCATTTTCAATTAAACCGTCACCGTCGCCATTACATTCGCCTGCTGTTCCGCATATTCCATCGGCACCGTTATCCCAGTAGTCATGCGCGTTGTCCATATCACCTGGGAGGGCGTTATATTTGAGTTTGAACGTATTCACTGCGAGTTTATATTTATTCACATCGGATATTACCGAGTTTAGCTCTGATGCACGAATCATCTCTTGACCAACGGTAATTCCTCCAATGATGACAAGGACGATGGAGAGTTCAAGAAGAGTAAATCCTTGTTTCATAGGTCTATTGTAGTATTTTAATTTTGCAATGTCCAGCCATGCCCTAAGGGGCCATGGCCTTTGCCAAGTCCAGGAGCATGGTGGATGGCTTGTTTAACATAATCGCGGCCAATTTTAATGGCATCGGTTAGGGTTTCACCTAAAGCGATGCGGGTGGCGATGGCAGAGGCTAGCGTGCAGCCTGTGCCATGCGTGTTTTTACTGTCAATACGTGGAGAGGTGAAGCGTTCGACGTCCCCCTGTTTTGTCACTAAAATATCGATGATGGTGTCGCCTTTTAGGTGTCCGCCTTTGACTAAAACTGCTTTGCAGCCAGATTTTTCTATAATTTTCTTTCCAGCCCTAATCATACCTTCGTCGCTCGAAATGAGGATATGGGCGAGCAACTCTGCTTCTGGAATGTTAGGTGTGACGAGCATCGCTAGAGGAAAAAGCTGTTCTGTGAGTAGCGATAGTGAGGCTTTTTCGAGTAATAGATCGCCGCTAGTCGAAACCATCACAGGGTCTACAATGATAGGGATTGTCTTATATTTTTTGATGAGTGTGACAAGAGACTCGATCATTTCAGAATTAGCAAGCATGCCCGTTTTGATACAATCAGCACCGATATCTGAGAGGACTGATTCAGCTTGTGCGAGCATGAATTCAGGTTTGACGAATTCAACAGAATCGACACCTTGCGTGTTTTGTGCGGTCAGCGCGGTAAGGGCCGAAGCAGCATAACCACCAAGTGCGGTAATCGTTTTGATATCAGCCTGAATGCCCGCTCCACCGCTGCTATCGCTGCCGGCAATGGTTAAAACTCTTCCGGATTTTGAGCTCATGCGGCGTTTGAAATATTATTTTCGATAATTTCGGCTAATTCAGCCGTTAGAGTATCAATTTGACCTTGATCATCACCTTCTGCCATAATTCGAATTAAAGGCTCCGTACCTGATTTCCGAATGAATAATCTCCCATTCTTAGATAAGGCTTTTTCAGCTTTTACAATGGCATCGATGACAGGTTTCTTTTCTAACGGATCTGCGCCGGAGTAACGAACATTGCGTAAAATTTGCGGCAATGGAGTGAAAAGATTTAATGCTTCACTCGCTGATTTCTGCTGACGTTGTAGTACGGCAAGTACCTGCAGGGCGCCAATGAGTCCGTCTCCTGTGGTCGCATAGTCGCTCATCACGATATGGCCAGATTGCTCGCCGCCAAGGTTGAACTCGCCTTCACGCATTTTCTGAACGACGTAGCGATCTCCCACATTTGTGCGGAATAACGTGATGTTTTTTTTCTTGAAATACTGTTCCAAGCCGAGGTTAGACATTTGTGTTGTGACAACAGCATCATGTTTTAGAATGCCCATTCTTTGCCATTCAGTGGCAATCATAGCGATGATTTGATCGCCATCGATCACGTTGCTTTTTTCATCGCAAATGATCAAGCGATCTGCATCGCCATCGAGTGCAATGCCAATGTCTGCGCGGCTTTCGCGGATCATTTTTTGCATGGCTTCTGGATGTGTAGAGCCGCAATCTTTATTCACATTAAAGCCGTCAGGCGCGATGCCGATTGGCACAATCTCTGCACCCAATTCTTGTAACACCGTAGGGGCAACCTTATAGGCAGCACCATTGGCGCAATCGATGACTATGCGCAGACCGCTCAAATCAAGATTGGTTGGGAAAGTTGCTTTTGCAAACTCAATGTAACGCCCGGGGGCATCCTCAATGCGTTTTGCACGACCAAGTTGGCTTGGATCGGCCAATTGGTTTTCGACATCATCGGTTTGCATCAATTCTTCAATCGCAATTTCAGCTTTGTCAGAAAGTTTGAAACCATCGGGGCCGAAGAGCTTAAGGCCGTTATCGTGATACGGGTTGTGTGATGCGGAAATCATCACTCCTAAGTCCGCGCGCATGGATTTAGTGAGCATCGCGACAGCAGGGGTTGGCATCGGGCCGACAAGGATTACATCCATTCCTGCCGCAAGAAAACCTGCCGTCAGCGCGTTTTCAATCATATAGCCTGAAAGGCGCGTATCTTTGGCAATTACCACGCGATGGCGGTGATTACCACGTGTGAAATAATGCCCTGCCGCTTTGCCGAGTCGCAAGGCAATGCTGGCCTTCATCGGATATTTATTGGCGGTGCCGCGAATACCATCAGTACCAAAGAATTTACGCTCACTCATGCGTCGGTTCCTTTATCCTTATCTTTTTTATCTTTTGGGTCTTTCTTATTTGCCTTCATATCCTTCTTTTTACGACGGGAAGGCAGAGCAGAGGTCGCAACGGTCACTTTTGCCGATTCATTGACAGAACGTACGATTTTACCATTTTCGAGCAATTCATCAATTTCATCACCTGTCAGGGTTTCGTACTCGAGTAGAGCATTTGCAAGTAAATCCAGTTGCTTGCGGTGTTTTGTAAGCATTTTTGTGGCGAGAGAATAAGCTTCGTCCAGAATGCGACGAACCTCTGAGTCAATCAGGGCAGCGGTCTCTTCTGAGTTGCCTTTGCTTTGGCCATAAGTGGCACCAAGGAAGGGCTCTCCGCCTTCGCCGGCGCTGTAATCCATCGGCCCTAGCTTATCGGACATACCCCATTGTGTGACCATTGCTTTGGCCATGCGTGTGGCTTGCTGGATATCCGAAGAGGCGCCGGAAGTGACTTGGTCATAACCGAAGATTAATTCCTCCGCCACGCGACCACCCATCGCCACGGCGAGGTCGGCATGCATTTTCTCGCGAGTAACAGAGAGTGTATCTGCTTCTGGTAAGCGCATCACCATGCCCAGAGCACGTCCGCGCGGGATGATGGTGGCTTTGTGGATCGGGTCGGAGGCGGCCATTTTGACACCAATAATAGCGTGGCCAGCTTCATGGAATGCCGTGAGTTTTTTCTCATCATCCGACATGACCATGCTTTTGCGTTCTGCACCCATCATGACTTTATCTTTGGCGGCTTCCATCTCCTGCATTGTAACGACGCGCTTGCCACGGCGAGCGGCGAGCAAGGCAGATTCATTGACGAGATTAGCCAGATCAGCACCGGAGAAACCAGGTGTTCCACGTGCGATGACTCGTGCATCGACATCGGGAGCGGCGGGTACTTTTTTCAAATGCACTTCGAGAATTTTCGTACGACCGGCAATATCAGGGTTTGGCACCACCACTTGGCGATCAAAACGACCGGGACGTAGCAGAGCAGGATCGAGCACGTCAGGACGGTTGGTGGCAGCGATGAGGATCACGCCTTCATTCGCCTCAAACCCATCCATCTCTACGAGGAGTTGGTTGAGTGTTTGCTCACGTTCGTCATTACCACCGCCCATGCCCGCGCCACGATGGCGGCCAACTGCGTCGATCTCATCAATAAAGATGATGCATGGCGAGCTTTTCTTGCCTTGTTCGAACATGTCGCGCACACGGCTGGCACCGACACCGACAAACATTTCCACAAAATCAGAACCAGAAATGGTGAAGAAGGGAACTCCTGCTTCACCGGCAATGGCTTTGGCGAGGAGAGTTTTACCGGTTCCTGGAGGGCCGACGAGTAAGCACCCTTTGGGGATTTTGCCGCCGAGACGTTGGAATTTTCCAGGATCTTTAAGGAAATCGACAATCTCTTCGAGTTCTTCTTTGGCTTCATCAATACCGGCAACATCGTCAAAGGTGACTTTGTTATTATCTTCGGTTAGCAAGCGTGCACGTGATTTACCGAAGCCCATGGCTCCGCCCTTGCCGCCGCCGCCCTGCATTTGGCGCATGACGAAAATATAAACGGCAATAAGCAGTAAAATTGGGAACCATGAAAGCAGAACGCCCCACACATTATCCATACCGCTAGAGGCGGGTAGAGCGTCTATTTTGACGCCTTTATCGCGTAATTGCGTGATGAGAGCCGGATAAGTCGGCGCTTGAACGATGAACTCGCTGCCATCGCCGTAGCGTCCCGTAATGGTTGTGCCGGTTTCGGGGGATTCTTTGATGGCGACTTCGCCCACTTGGCCCGCATCGACTTGATTTAAGAAATCAGAAAAGGCTGTTTTTTGAACATTTGCATTTTCCATTCCGCCTTGAAACAGGTTGACCAGAATCATGACGACGACACCAATGATAAGCCATAGGGTCAGATTTTTTGTGAAGTTATTATTCATGAATTGAATATAGGTACAAAAGGCGAGGGGACAAGGGGTTTTGCTCTGGTTGCAGTGGAATTTTGTTCGAGAGAAAAATGAAGCTGCTCCTGTTGCGTTTTGATGAAGCAATGTCCAAGCGTAAAGCGCTGATTTTTATTGACTTTTATATTATTAAGCGCGTTTAAACGTTTAGCATAACGTGGTGGGTAATCATCACCGCCTATATGGCAAAGGATGCGGCCTAATGTATAGGCGGCTTGATCCTCTGTAAGTTTCAAAAATGCAATTAACGGGCAGATGAGGTGAGTGTCGTTTACGGTGATATGTTGTTCGATGAATTTTGCATGGTCCTGCTCAATTTGCAGTCGCTGCAGTGCCATTTTTTGTCCCAACGCGAGGAGTTCTGCTTTTTCGTTTGGATTTTCCGTGAGTTGCTGGCGGATGCGGACACGCGCGAAAGCTGTATTTTGGTTGGATGGGTCGTTGATCCATGGGAATTGTTGTGTCCCTAACCAATCTTGCAGCTCAGCTCGTGTATGGCCTAATAGAGGCCGCAAAAGTTGGATGTTATTTTCCATCCGTGCGCCAGACATGCCGGCTAATCCAACCGGGCCTGCTGAGCGCTCCTGTTGGTAGGCGATGGTTTCGGCTTGATCATCTTGCGTATGGCCGAGCAATAAAACGGAAGTCTTATTCGCCAAGCACCATTCGCTCATTAAGTGATAGCGTGCATTGCGGGCATTTGACTGCAAGTTTCCTTGAAGCTCGTGATGTTCCCATTTTAGAATCTGGTGTGGGATGTCGAGGGCTTTCATCCATTCGTTGACACGCATTGCTTCGTATGAGGAATCCTCGCGGAGTTGATGGTCAACGGTGAGCGCCGTGATGGCAATATCGGGATAAAGCTGATGCATCAGATGCAACAGCGCAAGGCTATCTGACCCGCCTGAAAGGGCGACTGCCATGCTGGAAATGGAGGAGCTGTTAAGAGAATCTAGGGTCTTTTGAAAGCGCGTTACGACGCTTTTGGATGTTCGTTCGGTTTGAACGGCTAACATCCTAGACGGCTAATTTCCTGTGTCACTTTGCCTTTAAGCGCGGTGGAATTACTGGAATATTTGGTATCCACTTGCTTGAGCACGACACAGGCTTCCTGATCTTTTTGTGTTGCGGCAAGCGACATGGCAAGCTTCAGTAGATTATCGCCCGCTTTAGGTCCCTCTTCTAATGCCTGAAACCCTTGACGGAAAGAGTTAGCTGCCTGAGTATATTCGCGGCGAACATAGAAGGTTTCACCTAACCAGTACCATGCATTGCCGATCAAAGGGTCATTCGGATAATCATGGGTGAAGCGAGCAAATGCTTGTTCGGCGCCGACATAATCGCTTTGGTTCAGCATACGGAAAGCCTCGTTATAGAGGTCACGCGGAGTGGCGGCGCCTTCGCCCGGAATGCGAAGTGTTTGTGGGTCGGGTGAAGTTTCAAATCCCATACCAGCTGCAGCAGGTACCGTGACGCTACCCATGTCAGGTGAGGCGTTTGGAGCTGGGTAAGCAGCATCTGGTAATGCAGGAGGAGGGCCACCAGCCATCGGCATAGCAGGAGGGGTGGTATCATTGGGATTGTAAGCAGGGAGTGCTGGGGGTGCTGGGGGTGCTGCATTAGGCATGGCACTTGGAATCGCTGCGCCGCCATTGCCATTTAAGCGAAACTCAACATCCTCTTGAAAGCGTTGATGCGAAGCTTCCATTTTACCAATTTTATGGCGCAGACGTTCATTCTCACCGCGAATTTGACGGATTTGTTCTTCTAGGCGCGAAATTTCAGCGCCCATTTGGCTAGCATTGCCATAGGCTTGCGTTTGATAATCAACCTGCGCAAATGCCGAATGGCTTAAGAGAGCAATGAAGCTGAATAAGAATATTTTTTTCATCATAAAAAAACCCCGTGTAAGGGATGAATTCTTACACGGGGTTGGTGTTTAAAGTCAATAAGTGACTGATTAATTTGCAACTACCGTTACAGCGCGACGGTTTTGAGCCCATGAAGAGCCGCTATGACCGAGAACGCTTGGGCGTTCTTTACCGTAAGAGATGGTTGAAACACGTGTTGGCGAAATACCGAGGCCAACAATGTAGTTTTTAGCAGAGTTTGCACGACGCTCGCCGAGTGCCAAGTTATACTCACGGGTGCCACGCTCATCGGCGTGACCTTCGATGATAACATTGACGTCGCTATATTTACGCAACCATGAAGCTTGGCGTTCGAGCGTTGCTTGCGCTTCACCATCAACCGTAGAGCTGTTCGTGCCGAATAGAACGCGATCGCCTACGTTAGCTTCCAAATCAGCTTGAGTGCCTGGGGTGATAGAGCCGTCACTGTTGCCCATAGTGAATTCACCAGAACCAGAATCGTAACCGCTAGCGCCGTCGGTAACGCCACCTTCAGTCGGTGCTGTTTCACATGCAGCGAGTAGAGTGAGTGCTGCAGCAGCAGCTAAAATTGTTTTTAAAGAACGCATCCTTCAGACCTTTCGGGGCTAAGATATTAATTTACAAACGCATCATTAACTAAAATGAACAAAAATCAAATGAAATTTACACCGGTAAGAGCGGAGACCATGCCGGATCGGAAGCATCGAGCGGTGTTTTAACACGCCGCTTATTCGCTCCCGTAATATCAATACTGTAAAGCTGCGGTCCGCCGGTGCGGTTTTGTTTCGTGTAAATCAGCACGCGACCATTCGGAGACCATGTCGGTCCTTCTACGAGAAAGGCTTCATCTACGACACGCTCGCCGGTGCCATCTGCGCGCATTACGCCAATGTAGAAGCGGCCTTTTCTCATTTTCGTAAAGGCGATCCAGTCACCGCGTGGCGACCAAACCGGTGATGCA
This sequence comes from Rickettsiales bacterium, assembly GCA_029252805.1. NCBI lineage: Bacteria > Pseudomonadati > Pseudomonadota > Alphaproteobacteria > Rickettsiales > Rickettsiales bacterium. Next base: position 8,845 of record JAQXAR010000033.1, on the reverse strand, counting down.
TAGCGGCCATTGCCGTAAGAAATACGTTTCACGCCAGAACCATTAGATTTCATGGTGTAAAGCTGTTGAGAGCCGCCACGATCGGATTCAAACACAATGCGAGTACCATCAGGCGCATAAGAAGGTGAAGTATCAATCGCACGAGTATCGGTCAGCTTACGCATGCGACGTGAACGTAAATTCATCTCATAAAGATTTGTGGTACCATTGCGGGCGATCGACATGAGCATGCGGTTGCCATCATTGGCATAGCGCGGAGCAAAACTCATTCCGTCAAATTTACCGAGAGATTCTTCGCGACCGGTTTGTAAGTCACGTAAGTGAACGCGTGGGCTGCGAGTGGCATAAGACATATAGAGAATATCTTGGCTATCCGGTGAGAAGCGTGGGGTGAGAACAAGGTCTCTGCCGCTGGTTAGCATTTTATGATTCGCACCATCTTGATCCATAATAGCCAGTTTTTTAATACGGCGTTTTGCCGAGCCAGATTCGGCAACATAAACGATACGGCTATCAAAATAGCCATCTTCACCGGTCAGGCGTTTATAGATTTCATCCGCCATTAAGTGAGCTACACGACGCCAGTTGCTACGGAACGTGTTGAATTCTTTACCCGCTAATTGTTTTTCGCCATGAGCGTCCCATAGGCGGAAAGCGAGGCGGAAATTATCGCCACCTTTTGGCTCAATTACCGAAGTTACGAGCGCTTGTGCGTTGATTTGGCGCCAATCAGCAAAACGCGGAACGGCGTTACCTGATGTAATGACTTGAATGAAGGCTTGCGGGTTAATCGGGCGGAAAAGGCCGGAGCGTTCCAAATCAGCGGCAACGACTTTGGCAATATCTTGCCCCATACGTTGCGCATCGCCGCTAACGCCTGTCGGCGCCGTGATGGCAATAGGGAGCGGGCTTGAGTGGCCACGATTAATATCAATTTTGAGCTGCGCCTGTGCTGAAAAAGCGAAAGCAGAAACCAATAAAACGAAAAGAGTGATAAAACGCATAAAACTTACATCCTGTTGAGAGGAGTTTTGTTTAACGGGTGCCTCAAAATAAATCAATCAGGAACAGACAGGACAGGCGGAATCTTTTTGAATCTTGGCTTGTTTGCTTGTCCCGCTTATTAAATCGATGCGGTGCAGGATGCTAGTTTCGCCAATATTTACGATCTGTTTGACGGTTTCTGCCGCTTGCCAGCTGCCCATCATTCCGGCTAACGGCGATAAGACGCCCGATTCGGCACAAGTTGGGGTTTCGCCTTTTAAAGGAGAATCTGGATATAAACATTGATAGCACGCGCTGCCGCTGGAAGTGTCAAAACGGTAGAGTTGGCCTTCCCATCCATGAATGGCAGCAGAGATGAGTGGTTTGCGCAAACTATGGCATGTGGCATTGACGAGATAGCGTGTTTCGGGATTATCCGAGCCATCCGCCACTACATCATACTGCGCGATCATTTTCTCAGCATTGTGGGCATCTAGTTTGAAAGGATGTAATTCCGTTTGAATCTCAGGATTAAGCTCCTCTAATCGGTCAGCGGCGGCATCGGTTTTTAAGCGACCAATATCTGCCGTCTCAAAGAGAATTTGTCGATTGAGATTGGAAAGGGAGACGCGGTCAGGGTCAATAAGCCCGAGTATGCCCACGCCGCTGGCAGCGAGATAGAGGCTTAAAGGACAGCCCAGGCCGCCGACACCAATTACCAGTACGCGCGCTTGGCGTAGTTTCGCTTGGCCCGATTCGCCCAAACCTTGCAAAGAAAGATGGCGCGAATAGCGTTGCTCGTTGTCGTGGTTATTCATAGGAGTGATTATTATCGTCATTTTGAGCGCGGTCGAGAGATCTTTTCGATTATTTGATGGCGCTTACGAGCGCTTCGATGGAGCGCCCTTTTTGCTAAGCTGATGGTTCGCACGGTTTACTAACCGCACTCTTTAATAGAATGATAAATGAAGAAGGAGGGCCAGTAGGCCGACTCAGAGTCCTGAGCATTGGCGAAGCCAAAGTCCATCGTTGAGCCCAGTAGGTCGCCCGCGCGCTGTTACGTAACCCCTAAGCCAGTGCTTCTTCTTGGGGTGCTTCGACTGGAGCGCTCCACATTTTTTCTAGCTGATAGATCTCACGCGCTTCGGGTTTGAAGAGATGTACGATAATATTTCCGCAATCTACCAAGACCCAATCGCCTGAATCTTTGCCTTCGATGGCCATAATCGGCGCACCTTTTTCTTTAAGAAGGCTCGCAAGTCTGTGGGCTAAGGTCGTAACGTGGCGAGAAGAGCGGCCAGAGGCGACAATCATATAGTCAGCGAAACTGCTTTTTCCGGCAAGATCGATCGTGACAATCTCTTCGGCTTTAGAATCATCAAGTGCTTCCTCGATGACATGTATTAAAGAATCTGCATCATGTGCAGACATGGATGAGTTTAGAATATCCAGTCTCCATTGGTTATTATGAAAGTGAGTGTCTCCCCACTTCTTATCCTATTTTACCGCAAAAATGCTTGTTTTCCAATCGTTTTTCGCAATCGAGTCGCGGATTCAGGGTGACGAGGAATGAATAAATAAATCCAGCGTGGCGCGGGAGCCTCTAAAAGAGTGGTGGCTTCTTGTTGCGGTATACGTGCATGCGCGTAAGTCAGTGCCGCTGGGGAACGCAGCGCGCCATGCGAGTGTGGCGCGCGATCCATCACGCAAATGGGTAATAGTTTCAATATATTACGCCATTTATGCCAACGGTGAAATTGGGCAAGGTTATCCGAACCCATAAGCCATACGAATTGATGTTGCGGGTGGGTTTGTGTTAGCAGCTCTAGCGTATCCGCGGTATATTGTAGGCCATTCTCCTGCTCAATTTCGCAAATTTCAAGGGTGCAATTATTATCCGTGAAATGCCGAGCAGAGGCGATTCTTTGGCTATATTGCGCCATATCATCACGTTTCTTGAGCGGGTTTTGTGGACTGACTAGCCACCAAACTTGGTCCAACCTAAGGCGTTTGAGGGCTTGTTCAGAGATATGTAAATGCCCCGCATGCGCTGGATTAAACGAGCCACCGAGTAAGCCAATCTTCACGCGCGGGTTGCTCCGTCGCTGGTCACGGTATATTTATAGGTGACGAGTTGACCGGCTCCGACCGGCCCGCGTGCATGTAGGCGTCCGGTCGAAATTCCGATTTCCGCACCCATACCAAATTCGCCGCCATCGGCAAATTGGGTGGAGGTATTATGCATGACGATAGCGCTATCGACGCTCGCTTGGAAAGTAGCGGTGGCTTGAGTATTTTCTGTAAAAATAGCATCCGTATGGTGCGAGCCATGGATGTTGATATGGTGAATTGCTTCCTCTAGGCCGCTCACGGTTTTGAGCGAAATAATACTATCCAAGTATTCGGTAGTCCAATCTTCACTGGACGCGGCGCTAATGCGTGAATCAATTTTTTGTGCGACGGTGTCGCCGCGAATTTCCGTGCATCCTGCCTCCATCAGCGCATCGCACAGAGCCGGAATCACTTGGGACGCGATTGCTTCATCGACCAATAGGGACTCCGTCGCGCCGCAAATGCCGGTACGGCGCATTTTCGCATTGGCGATCCCTTTGGCGGCTTTGGCGATATCAGCATCTACATGCACATAAGAATGGCAGTTGCCATCGAGATGCAGAATAGTTGGCACGCGGCTTTCACGTGCGACGAGATCGGTCAGGCCTTTGCCGCCGCGTGGGATGAGTACGTCAATTTCGCCACTCGCATGTAGCATGGCGGTTACCCATTCACGTTGCGTTGAGGGAATAAGCTGCACCGCATGTTCGGATAATCCGGCGGCGGTGAGACCCTGCGTGATGCATTTTGCAATTGCGGCGCTGCTATGAAAGCTTTCCGAGCCGCCACGTAGCAATACTGCATTGCCGGATTTAATGCATAAGCCTGCCGCATCGGCCGTGACATTTGGGCGTGATTCGTAGATCACGCCGATCACGCCAAGCGGTACAGGTACGCGTTTAATGTGCAAACCGCTCGGGCGTTCCCATGCATCTAATTCGCCGGTGAGGGGATCGGGTAATTCGGTGATGGCCTCTAAGCCTTTTGCCATGGCTTCGATACGCTCAGCATCGAGTTTGAGGCGCTCTAACATCGCAAGCGAGAGGCCTTTTTGGGCTGCCGCCTCCATATCTGTCTCATTCGCGCCGATAATCTCGGCTTGCGAATTACGGATAGCATGGGCCGATTCGCGTAGGGCTTGGTTGCGCGCATTATGGCTGCTTAAGGCAAGCTGACGATAGGCTTGCTTGCTTTGCGCCGTTAGTTGCAACAGGGGTGTGGTAATTTCTGTCATTCTTCTGTATATAGCTGGCCATGACCATTACTGCCACACGAAAACTCGAATTTGATGCCGCGCACCGCGTGAAGCGTCACGAAAGCAAATGTAAGAACCTGCACGGCCATCGCTATGTGGTGGAAGTGACGGCGGAGGCTCCTGAGTTAGACGCGCTCGGCCGCGTCGTCGATTTTGGCGTGCTGAAAGAAAAATTAGGGACATGGCTTGATGAAAATTGGGATCATGAAACTATTCTTTGGGATGAAGATAAGACACTAGGTGAAGCCATTTCAGGTGAAACCGGACAGCCTATTTTTTATCTAACGAGTAATCCCACAGCAGAAAATATGGCCAAATATTTGCTGGAAGTGGTGTGCCCCGAGCTCTTCGAAGCACCGCTCAGAATCAGTAGAATCGTTGTGCGCGAAACTCCCAATTGCTGGGTAGAGGTGACTTAAGTATTTTTGCTACTTAAGTATGTGGGTGAAAATTGCGGCACATAGCAGGTCGCCATCGCTTAGTATGTAATCACTGTCTATTTCAGTATTTGCGGTGGCATCGGTGCAGTCGTTCCAGCGTTTTGCAACGATATGGCCTGTTCCTGGTTTTCCATTATCAAATTTTACATCGAGGGAGTATAGCTCAGCCGGAGAGAAAATTGATAGGCGGGGCATTTCTAATGTGTCGAATCCTCCAATAATCAGTAGCTTCCCAAAATTTCCTGCAAACCAGTATAGATTGCCTGTAGTAGTGGTTCTATCATAAAGAAACCATCCAGCACCTGCAATGCTAGAGTTAAAGCTGTTGCTTTCATCAGAACTCATAATGTGAGCGGAAGCTGGAATACTATCGAAATTACCAAGTATGAGTTCAGCGTTAGCTAAATGCTGCCATAAGCGAAACCACTCATATGAGGCATCACTGTGCTCAATCGTTCCGTCTCCATCTCCATTGCATGTAGCAGTACCTGTTGTGCTTGCAGTTACTTTGCAAGTTGCAGGTGTGGCATGTGTTATTCCCCAATAATCTTGAGCATTATCCATATCTCCAGGCAATGCATTATATTTTAGTTTGAAAGTGTTAAGTGCGGTGAGAATTTTAGTTTTATCTTTTGTAACAGACTTGAGTTCTGCTGAACGGATCATTTCCTGTCCAACCGTGACGCCACCCACAATCAGTCCTATAATGACGAGAACAATGGAGAGTTCGAGGAGGGTGAAGCCATTTTTCATAAATTTATTGTAAAATTAAAAACTGAAGATTTTACTAAAGTTTCACTTTTTCGCCTTTTTTGCGGATCGAGTCGGATTTGAGTTGGCCGCAGGCGGCGAAGATATCTTGGCCGCGTGTTTTTCGGATAGGACTGGAGAATCCGGCGGCCATCACAATACGGCCAAAGGCGTGGATACGGTTATTGCTGGAGCATTCGTAAGGGCTGTTTGGCCATGGGTTGAACGGAATGAGATTCACTTTCGCATGTACGCCTTTGAGGAGCTCGACCAATTGTTTGGCATCTTCTTCAGAATCATTCACGTCTTTTAACATGACATACTCAAAGGTAATGCGACGGCTGTTTGAGGCGCCCGGATAGTCTCGGCAGGTCTGCATGAGGTCTTTAAGTGGGTACTTCTTGTTGATGGGTACGATCTCGTTGCGCAATTTATCGTTTGTGGCGTGAAGTGAGATGGCAAGGTTCACCTCTAAATCGCGGCCACAGGCTTCAATCGCAGGAACGATGCCGCTGGTGGAAAGGGTGATGCGACGTTTAGAGAGTGCCACGCCATCTTGATCCATCAAAATCAACATCGCTTTTTTGACATTCTCGTAATTATAGAGCGGCTCACCCATGCCCATCAAAACGATATTGGTGACGCGGCGCTCTGCATCGGATTTATTCCATTCATCTTCGCGGTCTCGGGCCAGCATCCACTGGCCGACAATTTCGTCGACGGTCAAGTTGCGCACCAGCTTCATCGTGCCGGTATGGCAGAAAGTGCAGGCGAGGGTGCAACCCACTTGAGACGACACACAAAGTGCCCCGCGATCTTCTTCGGGGATGAAAACGGTTTCTACTTCGCGACCATCTTCCATTTTGAGTAGCCATTTACGGGTGCCATCAGTCGAGGTTAAATCTTCGGAGGTGCTAGGGCGTGCGATGGTATAGTTTTCTTCCAACCATTCGCGGATGTCCTTGCTGACATTGGCCATTTGTGAAAATTCGGTCACGCCTTTGACGTAAATCCAGCCCCAAATTTGCTTCGCACGAAACGTCGGATAGCCGTTACTGGCCAGCAAGCCAGTCAGTTCTTCTTTAGTATATTGAAGGAGGGAGGGTTTCAAACTACCTACACTTCGATTTCATATGATTATAGGCGGCGGTGAAGCCTGTGAGCGAATAAGTATCGTCCGACGTCGTGCCTTTTTGCGAAACGCCTTTGGCGCTTAATTTATTACCGGCTTTCATGGCGCGGATAATTGCGGCATCGGTTGCTTCATCATACGCCCAAGCGATCTCATTCTTGGTGAAGAGCTGGAATTTATTGGTATCGATCGATAGATGCACATCTTTGCCTTGGCGGAACGGGTAGCCAGAGGATACATTGATTTCGTCTTTCGCGCCACGATGAACGACCAGCACATAGGGTTGTCCACGATGGCTATAATTGCCCGCCTGTTTGATAGGGGCCGTGCCAATATAGCAGGTGTTTTTGTAGCTAAAGACGCTCCAGTCATGGAACGAGCGGTCATAGGTTTGTGCCGCTGCCGTAACCGGCAATAAAAGCGCAAATAGAATGCTAAATAAACGAATCATAGCGGCACTATAGTGGCTATTTAGGCGATGACAATAGTTGATAAGAACTGTCTTCAGTTGCGATCTGTAACTCAGTCTCATCAAGCTTCTTACGGAGGCGGTAGAGGTGGGTTTCTAGCGTATGAGTATCGAGCTCGGTTTGATGGCCCCACACATTTTGCATCAATATCTCATGCGAGACGGCGGCATCTGCAATATGCAATTGCTCGATCAGGCTGGTTTCAATCTCGGTGAGCTTTAGTGTCTCTGGCAGGGCAGGGAGCGCGCGGCTGGAATTGAGGAATTGTAGAATCTGGTTCAGATGCGTTGGCTGGTGGCGATAGGCACAAACCGGAGTTAGGCGCGACTCCCCTTCAGGCAGGAGTAGAAAGATTTGTGCATGACGGTGGGGGGGCTGTTCATTCACCCATTTATTGGCATCGCGGGCACTTGATTGGTCGTGCGTGATTAGTAAGCTGCGGCGATTAGCGGCTATTTCTGCATAATGGCCCACCTCAATGCTTCCCTCAGGCAATAAAGGCAGCAGGTGCTGCGCCTTTGATTTCTGCGTACTATAGAGTGTGACTGGTGTTAAACTACTTGTCTGCATGAGGCTTAATCTATAGGTTTCCAGTGCTTATGAATACTGAAAAACATTCGATCGCTTTAAGCCGCGCATTATTTGAACTGCGCAGTGGGCGCTCTATTACGCTTGGGACGCTATCGTTTCAGCCGGTGGAGGGTAATGATTTGCCCGTGGGCGGCACGCTGATTGCGCCGGATAGTTTGGATGAGCGCTTTCTTCCCAATGTAGCACGAGTGCCTGAAACTGCTGAAGAAAAACTAGCTATTACCTTGCTTAAACGTGCCGGATTATTGCCGGCTTTAGCGCAAATGGAAGCGGCAGAGATGAGTTTCTCGGTTGCTGATATTGAGGCAGGTTTAAGCGCTGATAGCTCGCAATTGCAGGAAGTCGCACGCGCGCGCTTGCCGATTAAAGCGGTCGAAAATGCACAAGTGGTGAGTTTCCGCAGTCCCTCCAGCGCGATGGAGCATCTTGCTGTGGTGATTGGTGATCCGCAAAGCCAAGAAGCGCCGCTCGTGCGGGTGCATTCGTCATGTATTACCGGCGATTTGTTGGGGAGCTTACGTTGCGATTGCGGCGATCAATTGCATTTAGCGTTGGAACAAATTGGTAAGGCTGGTCACGGTGTGATCTGCTATTTACAGCAAGAAGGCCGCGGCATTGGCATTAGCAATAAAATCCGCGCCTATGCCTTGCAAGATGAAGGACAAGATACGCTCGATGCCAACCTCGCCTTGGGATTTGCGGCGGATGAGCGTGATTTCGGTTTGGCGGCGGCGATGTTGAAGCTTTTGGGGGTTGAGGCAATCACGTTGCTCTCCAATAATCCTGACAAGAGCAAGCAGCTCGCCCAATATGGTATCCAAATCGCGGCGCAAGAGGCGTTGATTGCTGATGCGAACTCACATAATGCCGGTTATTTAGACACAAAAGCCAAGCGCTTCGGGCATAAATTAGACAATTAATTGTCATTAAACTGTCATGCAAATGATGGTAAAAAAATGTATAATCCTGCCTAATTCTTTAGTTAAAATATTATTAGATTTGGGGCTGACACCTAACATTTAAATTGTTAGGAGTTATTGATGTATATAAAGCATTGTAAGTTATCGAGAAATAAGCAGTTAGAGTTGATAAAATATTTCATTGCGGGTTC
>JAQXAR010000032.1 GCA_029252805.1 Rickettsiales bacterium | reverse complement strand
CATTTTAATCTGTTCTTGAAAGAATGTGAGTGGAGGTTTAATATGGGCACACCAAGTGACTTACTGGCAGACCTGAAAAAGTTGCTCAAAGAATATTATTAGGTGTCAGCCCCAAAAATAATAAAAATAAAAAGAACTGCTTCCATCACATTAAAATGAGATAAAAGTTAGGATTTGGTACCTAGTGCAGTGTGACCATCTTCATAATTTTTCCAATACGCGCTTTACGGCGAATATATTTAGGAGAGCTACATAGTTGCAGCTAAAAATCGGGTTTATGAAGAATAAAAGACCAAGATAATTGAGAGGATTATAGCCGCAAGCGGTGAAAAAGTCATGTTACAGAATGATTACAATAGCGATTTAAACATAATATGAGCATCCACATATTCCACCTGCTGTCGGTGATAGGCTTTATGAATGGTACCGATAATTTCAAAGCCGAGAGACTGCCAAAGTTTGATCGCAATCATGTTGGTGCTGACCACAAAATTAAACTGAATGCCGTGGTAGCCTTGTTCTTTGGCGCGTGCGATAGAATGTTCGCCCAAATGCCGTCCCACGCCTTTGCCGCGCACATCTGGTGAGACAACATACCCGCCATTGGCGATATGATCTCCCAAGCCTTTTTGATTTGGCCGTTGATGATAACAGCCCAAAATTTCACCCTCTTCTTCCAGCGCCCAAACTTCGTAAGTGGAATCACCAAATAGGTAATCTTCCATTTCACTTTTATGCGCATCCCAAGGCAGGGTGAGGAATTCCTCTGCCGCAATAATGTGCTCTAACATGTATTGCACTTTCGGAAACTCAGCGCGGGTGATGATGCGGAAGGTCATAGAGTTTTGTAACAAATTTTTGAGGCGCTTTCAAACGAGTGGAAAAAATGCTATAATAGCGTTTAAATAACAGATAGTTATGTAGGAGGTTGAGATGCAAGTAGTGTCTTCCATACCCCAGTTTTCGGGGCTAAGTACCATATTGCAGGGCTTAAATGCTCTTAAGAATGGTGTATTTGAAACAGCGCAAATGAATGAGTTTACGGGCAGTACCGTTGAAGATATTATCGATATTAGCTCGGATTTGTTTCAGCAATCGCGATCATCTCAAAATTTAGAGATATCAAGTGATGCTGAGGCCACAGTGAATGATCAGGCTATTTTGGATGCTTATGCAGGGTTTGAGAGTCAAGTTTTTCAACTATTCGAAGATGTTTTTTCCAAAGCGAAAGAGCTTTTTGAATCGGGAGATATGGCTCAGTTCCATTTTGACGTGGCTGCTGCTAAAGAAAGTTACTTTGAACTTAGAGTCAGCTTGTCAATTGAAGTGACAATTCTTATTCCGGTTGAGGTGCCTGAGCCTCAGCTCCCTACGTTAACACAGCAGGCGCTTAGCACGGTTGGCAATGCAAGTATTTCAGACCGCGATAAAGAAGCGCTTATTAGCATGATTGCGATGATTGATGAGTTTGTAAAAACAGCGGCTCATGATCATTTGATGCGTAGCGTTATCCTCATTGTTCCGCTAATGGAGCAAATCACTCCTGAGACGGAAGATTTCTCCGTTATGCTTATGGGGCAAATGGAGTCACTTTATTGGAGTGAGCGTTCGGAAATGCGAGAATCTACAGGGGTCATAGCGGAAAATTATCGGAGGGATGATAAGAGCTTCATTGCCTACTCGATGTCAATGCAAGTGCAAACCCAAACACGTGTCTCTTTTAGAACTGAAGCTTAGAGCTCAACGAACTTTAGGCTGCTAAAAGCATCTTTGTGAAGTGATAGGAACTACATATATCCAGCAGCGCGCAATCTTTCAAAGCTACTTTCATCTTCGTCAGCACCCATCGGGCGGCCAGATCTCTCACTCACTTTGGTTGTGCGGAGTTCTGCGATGATTTTATCGATCGTGTCGGCCTCAGATTCTAACGGCCAAGTGATGCCGCGCTCGCCTAAGCTACGGAAGCGCATGCTTTTCCCGCCAAAGTCTTTGCCTTCAAATTCATCGTATTTCTTTGCGTAATAGAGCGGCACAATCGGAATGCCTTCGCGTTTGATATAGAGCCAAACATCCAGTTCCGTCCAATGTAGGAGTGGGTGGACGCGGATATGCGTGCCGGGTGGGAAGTCGGTTTTAAACTGATCCCAGAATTCAGGTGGCTGGTCTTTGACATCCCATTCGCCGCTCAGGCCGCGTGGGCTAAAATAGCGTTCTTTGGCGCGGGTGCCTTCCTCATCACGGCGGATACCGGTGACGATGCCGTTAAATTTATGCTCTTTGATCACCGCTGCTAGCCCCAGCGTTTTACGCGCGGCGATGCGAGCGGAATGCGGAAGAGACTCATCGGTTTCCTCGAGCGGTGGGCAGGTTGGAGAAAGGAAATTGACGTCCCATTCCTTTACATATTTATCGCGAAACGCGTAAACCTCCGGCATTTCCAATTCGGTATCACAATGCACTAATGGGAACGGAATTTTGCCAAAAAACGCCTTACGCGCGAGGTGGATCATCACGTTCGAATCTTTGCCAAAGCTCCATAACATCGCCATATTATCGATCTTGTTGAACGCCTCACGGAAGATGTAGAGGGATTGGGACTCGAGGGAGTCTAAGTGTTGAGTTGTTGAGTGGTTAGGAGTTGTCATTTGGGGTGATTCCTATCATCCGTAAGTAAGCGTTCAACATTTTCTGTGGCTTTAATAATCCGTAAATCCCGCAAAATATGAATACGGGGAATATTGAATAAAATACAATCATTAAAAACAAATCTAGGTCGGGTGTGTTCAATGTTTCTTCGTGAAATGGTTTAAACAACAATGCGGCGAAAATAATTAAAACGACCGACCAAATTCTTACTAATAAAATCATCATTTGATTGTCTCTCTATACCGACCAGTTTGTGTTATTAGCCGCCACGTGCAAGCCGCATTCGGTTTTCTTATCATCGCCGTCAAAGGTGTGCATCCAACGGCCAGCGCGTTCATCTTGCCCCTCTTTTACAATGGATGTGCAGGGTTCGCAACCGATGGATAGGAAGCCCTCGGCGATAAGTGGATGGGTTGGTAGACCACGGCGCTCAGTGAATTCCTCCAATTGCCCTTTGCCCCAATGGCTAAGCGGGTTGATGCGGAATACGTCTTTTTCATCTTGTTCAATCGTTTCCATATTGGCACGTTGAGCGGTTTGGTAACGTTTTCGCCCCGTAATCATGGCTTCGATTTTATAGTCTTCCATTGCGCGCTCTAGCGGTTCTACCTTACGCAACCAGCAGCAGCGGTTAGGTTGGTCTTTCCAAAGCGTTCCGTCTTTATCGATATTGCCGAGTAGCGTTTCATCCGGTTTGAGCCATATGACATTGGTGAGCTTGAGTTGTTCCGTTAACTCGCGCGCAAAGTCGAGTGTGGCGGGAAAATGTTTGCCGGTGTCTAAAAAGAAGATAGGCAGGTCGGGCTTCACATCAGCAATCAGTGCCAGCAGGACAGCAGAATCCGCCCCGAAAGAGGTGAGCGAGGCAATCTTTCCCTCAAATTCCTTATTCGCCATCACACGCAAAAGTGCTTGGGCTGAGAGATCTTGGTAGAAGGCTTGTAGGCGGGATAGGGATTTAGACATTACGTTCCGCTTTCTCAAAACATGGGCAGCTAACATCTAGCCAGCCTTCGTCATCAAGCAGCTTATCGGTGTTCTCAGCCAGTTCGGTGAAGCTTGCGCCGTTCGCTTTCCACTCATCGCGCTTGGTGGAGATGGTTTGCAAATTCTCTGCCCAGCTTGCGGGGAAGAGCTGTTCTAGCATCATCCGCAAACGGCGAGCGAGGCGAGGGCTACCGCCGCCCGTAGATACGGTCAGCAATAATTCACCCCGGCGTACCATGGCGGGCACGTGGAAGTCACAATAGTGTTTTTTATCTTCCACATTGACGAGGCAGCCAGCCAACTTGGCTTGATCGTATAACGTGCCTGAGGTGAAATCGTCAAAGTCAGCGATGAAGACCACGCCTGCACGCGAAAAGGTGCTTTGGGCGATATCGTCATCTTCGATATGTTCAAAACTCGTACACGCCGCTTCGAGTAATTCGATGCGGCGTGTAGTGGCGGCGCCTTCGCCGATGACGAGAATATCGGTTTTCTCTGGGTTTAGGATAATTGGGAACATTAGGCTGCCCACTTATAGTCGGTTAAGTGTGGCAATGCTTGCGCCTTCAGATCATCCCAGCCAATGCGGTGACAGAAGTCGCCAAATTTTTCACCTTCGGAGCGCTCCACAACGAAGCGTGCGAGGATGGGGTCTAGCGCATCGGTGATTTGCTCGAGCGGTACTTTATCGAAAGCGGCGGTGCCTAGGCGGGTGCCGTTATATTCGCCGCCAAGATAGAGTAGGTATTTCCCAGGCATGCGGCCAACAATACCGATCTCGCCACCATAAGGGCGCGAGCAGCCATTAGGGCAACCGGCGATGCGAATCGCGATTTCTTCATGTATCAGCCCGTGTTTGTCGAAAAGCTTTTCCAACTGCTTCACCAGTGGAATCTCAACACGTTCGGATTCTGCCAAACCTTTGCCGCACGTGGGGAGCGACACGCAAGCGTGGAAATGGCGGGCGATGTGAGTGATGTCTTCATTCAAGCGGATACCGTGATCGCGCAATATGTGTTCAATCGTCAGTTTATCGGAGGCTTTGATATCGGTCAGGATGATGTTTTGATCTGCCGTAAGGGTCAGATTCATTTGATATTTGGAGATTACCGCATGTAAGCCCGTACGATATTTCGCGCCTGCATATTCGCCGGATTCAATATCAATGATACGCCCCGAAGGGATCGGTATCCCGAGGAAATAGTTGCCGTCATTTTGAGAATGCCAGCCCATATGATCGCAGATGGATAATTTAGGCAATGGGCGTATGGGTAAGATCTCACCCTCGAAATAATCCGCTAATTTCTTGCGAACCCAGTCATTGCCATTTTCCGCTACGACATATTTGAGGCGCGCATGTTGACGATTTTCGCGATCACCATAATCGCGTTGTAGCTTCACTACGGCCTCGGCCATCGCCTGCGCATCTTGTGGTGCGATGTAAGTAATCGGCGTAGCAAGGCGCGGGTAAGTGGCGGGAGTGTTATGCTTCATCCCCATGCCGCCGCCAATCACAACGTGATAGCCGATGATTTTCTCACGCTCGATATCGGCAATGAAAGCGAGATCGTTAGTGAGTGCGTCCGTGCAATTATCACGCGGATCAATCACCGAGATTTTAAACTTACGCGGCATGTAAGTGTCGCCGTAAATATCTTCAGTCGTTGAATCAGTTTCTGGGTTAAACGGATAATTTTGCTTCTGGCCATCGACAAACATATCCCAATAAGCATCTGTGCGTGGAGCGAGATGTTTGGCAAGCTGGAGAGCGAGCGTTAGCATTTCTTCATGCAATCCGTCTTTAATCGGCGCGGGGCAGGCGGTGATATTACGCACCACATCGCCGCAGCCACCCATAGTAGAGAGAAGCTCTGCACTAATCTCTTTGATGAATGGTTTTAAATCACCTTTGAGAATCTGGTGGAATTGGAATGTCTGACGCGTGGTGATGCGGAGCGAACCATTCGCACGTGCATCACAATATTTATCGAGTGCGAGATATTGCTTCGCCGTCAAACGTCCCGCAGGCATTTTGAGGCGGAGCATGAACTCCCATTCCTTCTCCAGTCCTTGCTTCTTACGTGGGGTGGCGGTATCGCGGTCATAGCCTTGATAGCTGCCGAAAAACTTGAGGAGTTCGTAGGATTCATCCGATACAAAACCCGATGAAGTGTCATCCAGTTCACTCGCGATATTGCCACGTAAGCCGAGACTTTCGCGTTTATAGCCTTCTTGTTTACTCTCACTCATAGGCAGGATATAGTAAGTTTAGGCTAATAAAGCAATAGAATTGTGTGAATTTAAACAATTAACAAGTATTTATTGTTAATTAAAAATCATTCAGCATGGCATCGACTTCTGCTTGGCTTAGGCCTTTGCCTTCGAGTTGAGGGCCGTTCTTTAGTTCTTCATCGGTCAATTCGTGGTCTTCGTCGACCTTGCCCTTTGGTGTATCCTCTTGTGCGGGGGTGCCTTCTTTATCGAAAAACCCTTTGAGGCTTTTAATAAGCACGAGTGTTTTCTCCTCTACTTGGGCGAGGTAAGAGATTACCTTCGTCGCGCGCTGACCGGTGATGTCTTGGAAACCGCAGGAAGAGAAAATCTTGGCCGTTTCGGCAAGCACGGCTTGTTTTGCCACCTCATCTAAGCCTGCAACCGCCTTTTCGATGGCGTCGCACGCATCCATAATCTCGTTGCTAGCATCTTCCGATGCGGAAATAATGGCATTCAACTCTAATGTTGAGTCAGGAATGAGCGTTTCAACAATCTCATTTGGGTTGCTTGAGGCGAGATTCCTGCGCCCGGATTTAATAAAGCTGCCGACGCTCGCTAGCGCCGCTTGTAGCTCTTGATACTCTTTAGACTTTTCGATGCTCATGGAGATCTCCTAAAGTTGTACGTTGAAAACCGCGCCAATTTTTAATTTCATGGTTTCAAGATTGAATGGCTTAATAATATAGTTATTTACGCCGGCCTTTTTCGCCATCACCACATTTTCGGCTTTGGTTTCAGCCGTGACCATCATGAAGGGGATATCTTTATAATATTTATCGGAGTTGCGAATTTTTTTGAGAAGTTCGTAGCCAGACATAGGTTCCATATTCCAATCTGAAATCACAAAATCAATTTTTTGAGTGTTGAGGATTTCAAGAGCCTGAGTTCCATCCATGGCTTCATGCAGGTTAGTGAAGCCGATCTGGCCCAATAAATTCTTAATAATACGGATGACTGTCTTATAGTCGTCTACAACCAGAATGTGCATATTCTTGCTGAATGCCATATGTTGCTCCTTTCACGCGAGTGGGGCGCTTTTTGTTTGTCAGGCTAACGGAATATTAACCTGATGATGATTAAATCTCTTATCTAAGGCATAGATGATAAAGGTTAACAATCTACAAACGACAGCGCCTTTATTAAGGGAAAAGTACAATGGATGACTTGATTCAGGAATTTATCGATGAAACGCAGGAGAGTCTTGCGATCATTGATACGCAATTAGTGGATCTGGAAAAAGGTACGGGTGATAAAACAATCATCAATAACATCTTTAGGTTGATGCATACGGCGAAAGGAACCTCAGGGTTTTTGAGTCTTTCTAAGCTTGAAAAAGTCGCGCATGCGGCTGAAAATATTATGGATGGTTTGCGCGAAGATGATGTTGTGCCCACAAAAGCACAAGTCGATGTTATTTTTAAATCGATTGATGTCGTGCGCGATATTCTCGACAGTGTCGCAGGAACCGGGGAAGAACCTGATGCGGATTATTCCGCGCTTATTGATGAATTAAATGCCAATGTTATTGGTGTCGCTCCGACGACAGGTGCTCCGTCTGCGAGCGAAGAGCCAGCGACCGAAGAAGACGGTACGGTCGGACAAGATGTTTACGATCAGATCGAAGCTGAAATTGCGGCGTTAGAAGCGGCAGAAGCGGCAGAAGCGGCTGCGGAAGTTGCGCTAGAAGCAGAAAGAGAAGATGACGGTACGATCGGGCAAGATGTTTACGATCAGATCGAGGCTGAGATTGCAGCCCTAGAAGCGGCAGAAGCTGAGAGAGAAGCCGCAGAGCAGAAAATAGCTGCAACGGTTGTTGCTAAAAAGGAAATAGCGCTAGCGAAGAAGGCTCCTGCGAAGAAACCTCCCGTACCGGTGCAAAGCCTGCGTGTAAACGTCAATGTATTAGAAGATTTGATGACGTTGGTTTCCGAGTTGGTGTTAACGCGTAATCAACTATTACAAGTGTCTCGTGGTCGTGTCGATGGCGAGATGGTTGGGCCGATTCAGCAACTCAATTACGTCGTCTCTGACTTGCAAGAAGCGGTGATGAAAACACGCATGCAACCCGTCGGAAATGCTTGGGCGAAATTGCCGCGTATTGTTCGTGATATTTCGCACGAACTCGGTAAGAAAATCGAATTGGTGATGGAAGGCGAAGATACAGAGCTTGATCGTCAGGTTCTCGAACTGATTAAAGATCCTCTGACGCATATGGTGCGCAACTCGTGTGATCATGGAATTGAAGCGCCTGCGGAGCGTGCAGCGGCGGGGAAGCTAGAGACAGGGACGATTCATCTCAATGCCTTTCATGAAGGCGGACAAATCGTGATTGAGATTTCGGATGATGGTAAGGGCTTAAATAAAGATGCGATTGTGAATCGTATTTTAGACAGAGGTTTGGCGACAGAAGCTGAGCTTGAAGCGTTTTCGGATCAGCAAATTTATATGTTTATCTTTAAGCCGGGTTTTTCAACGGCAGAAGCGGTGACAGCTGTATCGGGCCGTGGCGTGGGGATGGATGTGGTGCGCTCTAACATCGAAAAAATTGGTGGGAGTATTGAACTGAACTCAACGCCAGGTGAGGGTAGTGTTTTCCAAATTAAAATCCCGCTGACCTTGGCGATTGTCTCTGCATTGATTGTTGAAAGCGCGCATCAGCGTTTCGCGATTCCTCAAGTGGCAATTCAGGAATTGGTACGGGTGGCGAAAAACCATGCAAACCGTATCGAAACCATGAATGGGGTGCCGGTATTGCGCTTGCGTGATGAGTTATTGCCGGTTCTGGATTTAGGGAAAATCCTCACAGGCGAGCAAAGTGAATCTGCTCCGGATGCTAAGCATGTTACGCAAACGGATGAAGAAATTAAGAACCAATATGATAGCGCCTATGTTGTGGTGATCACGGTCGGTTCGTCTGCTTTTGGTCTGCTGGTAGATGTGGTGTTTGATACGGAAGAGATCGTCATCAAGCCCACCTCGCCAATGCTCAAGGATATCAGTATCTTTTCTGGAAATACCATTTTGGGTGACGGGAGTGTGATTATGATTCTTGACCCGCAAGGGCTTGTCCGAATCTCGAATAAGAGTGCGATGGCCAGAGGAAACAGAAAAGCAGCGGAGGCCGTGAAGAATGATGCGGTTCGCCGTACGGGTGAGAAAACTGCCTTGCTTGTCATGCGCAGTTCAGCTGATCAGGAAATTGCAGTGCCACTGGCTCTCGTAAGTCGTCTTGAGAAGTTCAAAGTTGAAGATATTGAGCACACGCAAGGCGGAGCGGTGGTCCAATATCGTGATTCTCTCATGACTCTGATGGAGGTGAGTGGCGATACGGCAGTGAACCCAGGTAAGGCGGGGGATAAATACGTGAATGTTGTCGTGTTCAGTGATGATCGCTCTAAAAATGATCTGGGAATCGTGGTAGAAGAGATTGTGGATATCGTGAATGATCACCTTAATTTGGAAACCGAGGGCGTAAAAGACGGATTCTTGGGAAGTGCCATTATCACAGGTAAAGCTGTTGATGTGCTCGATACGGCTTTTTATATGAAGAAAGCGGGAGGTGACTGGTTTGGTCGCAGTGATTCGCAATTGCCTTATAAGGAAGCGATTTCACGTGAAAAGTCAGAAAAAGTAGGTGCTTACAGCACTGAAGAGATCAAAAATGTAAAACCGCGAGCGATGATTGTCGATGATAGTGCCTTCTTCCGTGGCTTGATGTTACCCATTATGGAAGGCGCCGGTTTTGAAGTGACCGCGGCGAATGGGGCGGGCGAGGCGTTGAAATGCTTCAGCGCAGAAGAGCCTTATGACATTATCGTGAGCGATATCGAAATGCCGGAAATTAATGGATATGAATTTGCCAAAATCATCAAAAAGGATGAACAGTTGAAGCGTATTCCCCTTATCGCCGTCTCATCGCATGATACGCCTGAGGATGTTGAATATGGCTTAAGCCAGGGCTTTGATTTCTATCTGGAAAAATTTGATGCCGTTAGCTTCAAAAAAGCGCTTTACGATGCGCTTAAACTAAGACCCAAGGAGGCGGTTTCCGATGAATGATCTTGTAGTTCATGAAGATGGTTATGCGGAAGATAAGGATGGTATCATCAATGATTATCTTATTTTCCACTTAGGGAATCAGGCCTTTTGTATTCATGTCGCGCAGGTGCGAGATGTGTTGCGTTTGCAGAAACTTACCCATGTGCCTTTGTCTGAAGAAGGTATCGCAGGGGTCATGAATCTTCGCGGGCATATTGTGACCGCGATTGATGCGCGTGTTACTTTGGGTGTGCCTCTTTCCGATGAGGTTGAAGATTTAAGTGTTGTGGTCGAATTCGAAGAGGAACTCTACAGTATTATTGTGGATGGTGTGCGTGATGTATTTACGTTTATGCCAGATGAGATGGACACAAACCCTTCCATTTTGGAAGGCAAATTGCGTGAGGTTGCTAATGGTGTGATTAAGCGTGATAACGAGCTAATTGTCTGCCTTGATGTGCCGAAATTATTTCATATGGTGAAGCCACTCGCAGAGGAAGTTGAAACTTAATGTATGTGATGTGCTCTCAAAAACCTCGTACGCTGTTAGCCTTAGGGTTGCAGCCGAAACAGTTTAACCGGCTGTAAGAGGATATTCCATTGATGACGCGCCCCTATCCCAAACTATCATTATTACCTAAAGTTCTGGCGATTGGGAGTTCGACGGGAGGACCACAAGCATTGATGAAAGTGCTGAAACCGTTATATGGAAAGTGCCATGTCCCCATTATTATTACCCAGCACATGCCCGCTTCTTTTACTGGTATATTTGCCAGCCAAATAGAAGAAGAAACTAGGTTCGAATCTTTTGAAGCGAAAGACGGACAAGCGCTTGAAATAGGAAAAGTCTATTTGGCGCCAGGTGATTACCACATGTGCTTTAAGCAGATGCTGAATAAGGATGTGCAGGTGAGATTGAATCAGGATCCTCCTGTCAATTATTGTCGTCCAGCCGTAGACCCTATGTTTGAATCGATTGGCGGTATCTATCCCCATAACACCTTGGCGGTGATCCTGACAGGGATGGGGCAGGATGGTTTAGAGGGGGCGCGCCAAATTGTTGAAGAGAGCAATAGCAATATACTACTTTCGCAAGATAAAGAGACAAGCGCGGTATGGGGTATGCCAGCGGCCGTCGCTGAAGCAGGATTATCGCATGAAATTTTGCCTTTAGGGCAAATTCCTCACAAAATTTTAACCATTTTAGGGCAATAATAACATTATGCTAACTGCTACCATAAATACTGGAACTTATAACTTCTATCGCGATTTCCTTTTTCAACAGTCGGGCTATGTGCTGACAGAAGAAAAGAAATATTTGTTGGATAGTAAGCTCGAACCTGTTTTGGAACATCACGATATTCCTAGCGTGACTGAATTGGCGAATCGCCTGCATACGCTCCCAACTCATATCCTCAAGCAGGATGTGATCGATGCGATGACGATTAATGAGACTTTTTTCTTTCGCGATAAATCTCCCTTTGAGGTGTTTGAAAGAGTGGTCTCTGAGGTTTTTATCAAACAGCAAGAGCGTACGACATTGAATTTTTGGTCTGCTGCATGCTCAAGCGGGCAAGAGCCTTATTCCTTCGCTATGGTGATGGAGAAGATTTCAAAAGAGGTGAAACCCATTAACTATAAAATGCTGGCGACCGATATCTCGACCGAGATTATCGCAAAGGCAAAAGCGGGAATCTATAATGATTTCGAGGTGAATCGCGGGCTTACCGATGTGCAAATTGCGTCCTATTTTGAAAAGGTGCCCCAAGGGTGGAAGATTCGGGATACTTTAAAACGCCACATCGAATATAAAGCCGGAAATCTCATTCGTGACTTTTACGCAGGTGGGCCGTTTGATGTGATCATGCTGCGTAACGTGCTTATCTATTTTGATGTAGCAACCAAGACGCGTATCTTGGAAAAAATGCATCGAATTATTGCACCGAAAGGCTATCTTGTTTTGGGCGCACCAGAGACGGTAATGGGGCTTGGAGATTATTTTTCACCCGTTCCTGAATTTAAAGGATTCTATAAGCCGAATCACTAGGGTCTTCGACTTCGCTTGACAGTTTGTCACACGGGTGGCATTAGCCGTTTATGACAACAATTATTCTGACCCCTGAACATAGAGCCATCAGCCAAGCAGCCTTTGCAGATGAGTCTGATATTTTACGTAAACTTTCCGATAGCCTCCCGCGCTATGAGAAGCTCGTACCACGCGTGATACAAGGGGCTGAGAAGATCGTCGAGAAGTTGCGCAAAGAAGGCGCTGGTCACGGTGTTGAAGCCTTCTTGCAGGAATATGGCCTCAATACCAAAGAGGGTATCGCCATTATGTCGTTGGCAGAAGCGTTGCTACGTATTCCTGATAGCCACACGGCAGATGATTTGATTCGTGATAAGTTCGATGGCCGCGAGTGGGATAAGCATCTTGGGCAGAGTGAATCTATTCTCGTCAATGCCTCTAGCTGGGGCTTGTTGCTAACGGGTAAAGTATTGGAATTCGGTAGCCCTGAAGGCCAAAAATCAAGTTTGATGCTACGCAAACTTGTTGGGCGCTTGGGTGAGTCAACGGTGCGCGAATCTCTGCGTCAAGCGGTGCGCTTTATCGGAACGCAATTTGTGATGGGTACGACCATTAAAGAAGCGATGGCACGGGCAAAGTCGGCGCATAAAAGGGGCTATATGATGTCTTACGACATCTTAGGCGAGGGCGCGCGTACCGCCAAGCAAGCTCAGAGCTATTACGAAGCCTATACGGGTGCGCTAACGGCGATTGCCAGTGCAAAAGGCGGCGGGGCAATCCAGCCGTCGCTTTCGATTAAACTCTCGGCGCTACATCCTAAATATTACACGGTGAAATATGAGCGCCTTGAAGCGGAACTCTTGCCGAAGCTGAAGGTGCTTTGTGCGCAAGCAAAAAAATCAGGTGTTATGATTTCGCTCGATGCGGAAGAAGCTGCGCGCCTCGATATTCATATGAAGCTATTTGAAGCTCTGGTGATGGATGAAGAGTTTAAAGGCTCCAATTGCATAGGCTTTGTACTGCAGGCGTATCAAAAACGTGCTCTGATGGTAGTGGAGTGGTTACAGAATCTCGCAAAGCGCAGTGGAAGTCGTATCCCCGTTCGCCTTGTTAAGGGCGCCTATTGGGATACAGAAATTAAACTCTCGCAACAGGGCGGGTTAGAAAATTACCCCGTATTCACGCGTAAAGCGAATACGGATCTTTCCTATCTTGCCTGCGCGGAGGCCATGTTGAACGATAAGCAGGCATTCTATCCACAATTTGCGACTCATAATGCGCATACCTTGGTTGCCGTACGCGAGATGGCCTCAGATGCCGGTTGGAAGACTGGAGAATTCGAATTCCAACGCCTGCATGGTATGGGCGAGAAGCTTTACGATCAGCTTATTGGTGATATTCCGTGCCGTGTTTATGCGCCGGTTGGTCGTCATAAAGATTTGTTGGCCTATCTGATCCGTCGTTTGTTAGAAAATGGTGCAAACTCCTCCTTCGTAAATCAACTGATGGATGATACTTTTCCGCTGGAAGTGTTATTGGGTGATCCGCTAGAGAAAATCCGGAATCGTCAATTTGGCTCACACCCTGATATTGTTTTGCCGAAAGACATTTACGCGGATCGTCAAAACCCTAAAGGCTATGATCTAGGGAATGTAGCGCATTTGGAATATCTTAAGGAAGCGATCCAACCGCCTCAACCGAAAGATTTAGGCGATAAGCCGGCGACTAACCCAACCACTGGTGCAGAGCTTGCGAAGCTTAGTTACACGGATGCTAAGGGTGTTGCAAAAGCGATAGAGAGTGCCAATAAAGCGCAAGTTGATTGGAATAAAACTCCTGTCAATGAGCGCGCGATGGTGCTCGATAAAGCAGCAGAATTGATGCTGGAGAATGAGGCGGAGTTGCTTTCGCTTTGCGTATATGAGGCCGGAAAAACGCAACTTGATGCAATTTCAGAGCTGCGCGAAGCGGTCGATTTCTGCCGTTATTACGCAAATCAATCTCGTAGCCAAATGGTGCCGCAATTATTGCCAGGGCCAACGGGTGAGAGTAATGAACTGCATTTCTTCGGCCGGGGTACATTCGTGTGCATTAGCCCTTGGAATTTCCCCCTCGCGATCTTTACGGGGCAGGTGGCTGCAGCACTCGTCGCCGGTAATGCGGTCGTTGCAAAGCCCGCCGAGCAAACACCGCTCATTGCATTACGCGCAGTCGAGCTCATGCATGAAGCGGGCATCCCGAAAGATGTGCTGCAATTGCAAATTGGTAAAGGCAGCGTCATTGGCCAAGCGATGATCGAACATCCTGATATTGCAGGTGTGTGTTTCACCGGTTCCGTTCCTGTAGCGCAAGGGATCAATCAAACGCTTGCCGCTCGCACTGGTGCCATCATCCCCTTGATCGCCGAAACTGGCGGACAAAATTGCATGATTGTCGATTCGACCGCACTTTTGGAGCAAGCGGTGGATGATATTATCTTATCTGCGTTCGGCAGTGCAGGGCAGCGTTGCTCGGCGCTTCGCGTGTTAATGGTACAAGATTCGATTGCCGACGAATTACAAGGCATGCTCGAACAGGCAATGGATGAGCTGAAAATCGGCAATCCGCTAAACCCTGCAACCGATGTTGGACCGGTTATCGACGTCCGGGCGCGTGAAGGTTTGTTGGCGCATTGTGCGGAAATGGAAAAGCAAGGCAGAGTCATCAAGAAGCTAGAAGCGCCTGGGCTGGGCGGCAGCTTTGTACCGCCACACCTGATTAAGCTCGATAGTATCGATCAGTTAGAGAAGGAACATTTCGGCCCGATTTTGCATGTTATTCGCTTTAAAGGGAAAGATTTTGAAAAACTTTCTGAGCGTATCAATGCGACAGGCTTTGGTCTGACATTCGGTTTGCATAGTCGTATCGAAGACCATTGGGAGCATGTGCAGAATACGATTCATGCCGGAAATCTTTACATTAACCGTAATATGACAGGTGCGGTTGTTGGAGTGCAACCTTTCGGCGGAGAAGGGTTATCTGGAACGGGGCCGAAAGCGGGTGGACCGCATTACTTGCATCGTTTCATGACAGAGCGTACGATCACAATCAATACCGCTGCAATTGGCGGCAACCTTGATTTATTGAGCTGATACTATGAAAATGACTGCCTTACTTGTGCTGACAGCTATTTTGCTCGCGGCTTGCGATGTGCCCTTTATTCCGGGAATTTAACATCCCAGACTTTGATGGTTTGTATCGCCTCGCCTAGCGGGTGAGGGGAGAGCCATGAATGTGCGTTATTCAGGTAGCTATTCTTGCGGATGTAATTCGGGCAGGCGATGACCCTATCAATCTTACGTTTTCGGATAATTTCTTTGGCGAGTGCTGGATTGTTGCTATAAAAAATACGGAGTAAATCACCCAACCCATCTACATTACGATGATTATTTGCTGATAGAATCCGGTGAGGGGTGAAGAATAAAACCTCGTAACCACGATTTGCATTAATGGCCAGAGTGAGTGGTTTATCTCCGAGTAAATTATCCCGGATGAGGGCGGTCATTTCTGTATTGCAAGGGTGTGCGCGGCGTTTTTTTTCTTCTGTGCCTTTGGCGGTGATTAGGGCGAGTGGAAGAATGATAACCGCGAAAATAATTAGCATTCGGCCAATGCGCCGGTCTTCCCATTTTGTGTCACTTAAGCCATAAGCGAGGAGCAGTAATGCGGACGGGACAGCGTAATAGGCCCAACGAAGTGCATCGAAAAATAGCACATGCATTCCGATAGTCATGAAGATAAGTGAGAGAGGTGCTAAGGGCCAATGCTCTTTTCTCATACGCATGAAAGCGAGCGGCAATGCGAGCAGTAAGGGAATAAAAGGCGAGATGTTATACCCCGCTTCGATAGGAGATTTGAGTTCACCAATATTATTGCCAAAATGTTCAACCAAGAGCGGGTCGGTCATGGTGACAAGGCTGAGTTCTAGCAATTCAGGGAAGCCAAGGAAGGTGAGCAAGAAGATTGCGACAGCGAGAAGGCCTGCCTTAATGCCGCGCCAGAGTAAGCTACATTGCCATGCTGCTTGCAGTGAAAGTAAGGTTGCAGCAATGCAGGTGAGTGTAATCATGACGAAATGGGGCCATGAGAGGCTGTCAATAATAACGCTCGTGAATTGGAGAGCGGGGCGTTCCATTAAAATTCCAAGCGCCATGCTGCATAGCATCAGGGTAAAGAAACGTCGTGGAACTTTGTGATAGTGCTCTGGGTGTTGTAACCAGCATACTCCCAGCCATAGGCTGGCAAAGAAGAGGGGAGCGAAGAACTCGATGCTTACCCAGACTCCAAGGCCTGCCAATATGCCCGCCGTTCGAATACGCTCCGTCAGCAGGTTATAAAGTACCCAGATGCATAAGGTGGCGAGCAGCGCATGATGGTCGACGCGCCCAGGCGCGAAATAGGAGAGGATGTAAGGGTTGCAATAAATGGCGAGCAAAATGCAAGGCAGTACAAGGTTTTGCAATGTTCCGCCGAGTCTTACAGTGGTGAGCGCCATTGCCCATGTGAAGGCTAGAAGCAAGGTGAATTGATAGATAATACTGGCTTTGAGCATCGGCATGATACTCGCGAAAGGTAACATGAGGAGGTCAACTGGGCGCGTCCAATGATGCTTTAACCCATGGGGCCAATTGGTACGTTCAATCAGGTGGTCATACCAGTTAGCCCCTTGCAGCAGCTTATCGAGCGTTAGAAAACGAAGGTAACTATCCGTGCCAATAATATCGGCGACAGTATTAATATCAAACCCGCTACGGCCAGCGGTAAAGACAAGGCTGAGAAGGACGATACAACAAAAGATGCTACGTGGATAAGGCACGGCTCTCGGTTTCAATCAGTGTTTGGAGCTTAGGCAGAAACTCACCGGGTTTTAGGGTGCCCACGGCAATGGCTTCTAACATCACAAGCTTAATGATACCCGCTTGTTTGGTGAAAGCGTTGCGCTGCCAGTAAGTGCCTGAGTTTAACGCAATCGGCACGACCGGACATTTAAGGAATTTGGCGAGTGCGGCGACACCGGGCAGGTAATCTTTCGTCTCCCCCGGAGCCATCCGCGTGCCTTCAGGAAAGATAATCAGGTTATAGCCTTCTGCCATGCGTGCTTTTGATTCTTTAATCAGCTTCTTCACAGTGGAAGCGCCGCCACTACGATCAATGCCGATATTACCCGCACGCCATATCCACCAGCCGATCACCGGCAGCCAATAAAGTTCTTTTTTCATCACAAAGAGTGCGTTGGGTACGAGCACCCAGAGCGCAATCGTTTCCCATGCAGATTGATGTTTGCTGGCATAGATAGCCGCTTCTTGCGGGAGTTTGCTTTTGAGGGTTACCTGATAATCCAACCCAAGTACCACACGCATCACCCATAGATACATATAGACCCAGCGGTGGATGCCCCAATGCGTGCTACGCACTGTCAATAGGCACGGAAGCATAAGCGTCGCGTAGAGGATGCTTCCAGGATAGAAGAGTAGATTAAAGAGGATTGTCCGCAAGAATTTCACTTAACTTTGTCTCCTGTGCGACCAATTTCATCACGTAGCTGATGGCTAATTTATGATATTCACTGACGAGTAATAGGGCGCTATCTTTATTGCGCCACCAATCTGCTGGGAATTTGGGAGAGAAGGCAGGCTCAGCAATGATGCGATAACTATCCGGTAAAACGCGACGGAACTCGTGCAAACTACGTGGCATATGGTAGTTGGTCGTAATAAGCATGATGGATTTGGTGCGAGGTTTTCCTTTTAGAAATTCCTTTACTTCCAATGCATTGCCACGGGTGCTTCGTGCTTTGCGTCCGATGTGGATTCTTTTTTGGAAGCGCTCATAGAGGCGTGACCCGAGTGGGTTTCCGGTATTGGCGAAGAGTTGCTTATTGCTGGTATTCTCGTTCACACCCGTAATTAAAAGCTGCGGTACGCGCCCCTCATAAAGCTTGATTAAGCCGTGAATGATACGTCCTTGTCCACCGGTGAGTACAACGCCTAATGAGGCTTTGTCTTGTGAAATAGGAGTGCCGAGTGTTTGTTTCGGAACTTGTCCGATAAACGATACAAAGCCAACCACCCAAAGCGTAGCAGCGAGTAATGATAGTATCATTAGAAGAGAAAAAAGGCGTCTCATGAGAACAGGCTTAAGCCATTTGCCTTAGCATTGCTAGTACCGTTTTACGTGCAACGAACAAAGCGAGCAATCCGGTCAGGGGGGGGAGTAAAAGCCACACGACTAGGTGCATAAGGGTAATAGGGAAATTGGGTAAGAGGCTGGTGTTTATTTCATTGATGGATAGGCCAACAAGAAAGAACAGCATAGCGGCAATCGCGACTCCCACCAGCCCTCCACGCATGCCTAACAGAAAGGCATTAAACTGGAATTGTCGTGCGATATAATCATCTTCCGCGCCCACTGAGTGTAACAGTTGAATCGCCTTCGTATGTAGTTTGAGTGCAGTTTTAGAGGTGAATATAATAATCACTGTGGTCGCGGCAACCACTAATAGCGCCAGTAAATAAGCGCCGATCTCTAAAATACGGATAAAGTTTAGATAATGTTCTAGCCATTGCTCGTGTGTATCAATTTGCACATTGGGGAAGGGTTTTTTGAGAGATTTTGTGAGCTCGTCAATGTTAAAGCGACTGCGATCCTCTAACTTTACTTCCAGCACTTTAGGGATATTCAAGGTTTCAACTAATGCCGTATCATTGCCAAACCAAGGCGAGATCATTTCTGCAACATCTTCGGTTGCGAGTAATCGAGTTTCGCTCACGCCGCCGGTCTTTTTGATGAGCCGTTCAAGGGACTCGTATTTCTTATCGCTTATATCTGCTGGGATTTGCACGGTCAGCCATTCGGAGAAATCTTGTTTTTTATCTTCCAACAAGGTGCCCACCGTAATTCCACCTGCTAAAAAGAAGGCGGCGAGAAAAATCATCAAAGCGATGAAGTACGGCAAGTAGCGATTCGCATCATCACGCGAGAAGGAGATATCGAGCCGAGGCGCGATAAACCGGCGTATTTGGCGTGTGGTGGAAGCCATGTACTTTTACGCTTCCGTTGAAATGGATTCAGCTTTATTTCCACCTTTAGCCACCGTCACCATCGCAGGCCGCAACAGGCGATCATGGATGATGTAACCGGCTTGCAGTACTTGTGTTACGGTGCCGGGTTCAGCCTCGGCATCTTCTACTTGTGCTACGGCTTGATGGTGGTTGTGGTTGAATTTCTCACCCACTGGGTCAATACGCACAATGCCATTGCCTTGGAAGATGCGGATCAACTCATTGAAGGTCATCTCCACGCCTTGCGCAAGGTTATTGAGCTTATCGTCAGATTTGCGATCTTCCTCAGAGATACTCTGTAAGGCGAGCTGAAGATTTTCAACGATATTCACCATGTCACGTGCAAAGCCGGTAACTGCATATTTACGTGCATCAGCCAATTCGCGGTCAGTACGTTTACGGAGGTTTTCCATTTCAGCCATCGCGCGGATAAGCTGATCTTTCATCATTGCGGTTTCATCTTCTGCCTTAGGCACCGCTTCGAGGGTTTCTTCACCTGCTCCAGCGAGTGCTGCAGCGATCGCTTCTTGTACATCCGCGATTTCTTCAGGCGAAGGAGGTGTTCCTTCCTCTACTGTAGGTGCTTCAGATTGGTTCGCCTGATCTTCTTCCTTGGCCGCATGCAGTGCTGCATGCATTTCCGCCGAGAGGGGATCGTTGCTAATGGAAGGTTCTGCCGAATCATCTTCAGGCATTTCAGGGGTTTCTTCTGGATTATTCATGATCTGTACCGCTCGTGATTTTTACGTTACTGACAATATCGTGATATTCGCCCAAGTTTCAAGTGCACCGATGGATAAAATTGCGTATAGCTAGTGGCAAATAATCATGAGAGAGCTTTTTATGTCTACACGTCCTTCAGGTCGCACCAATGATTCGATGCGCGAAATTACCATTATTTCTGATATTAGTCGCTATGCAGAAGGTTCATGCGAAATCCGTTGTGGGCATACCGTAGTGCGCTGTACAGCCAGTGTTGACGAGAATGTCCCTGGCTGGATGCGTGGTAAAGGTAAGGGCTGGGTGACGGCTGAGTATGGCATGCTACCACGCTCAACCCATACCCGTATGGGGCGTGAAGCTGCTCGCGGTAAACAATCGGGGCGTACTCAAGAAATTCAACGTCTTATTGGCCGTAGCTTGCGTGCTGTCGTCGATATGGAAGCACTTGGCGAGCGTCAAATCGTAGTTGATTGCGATGTGATCGAGGCAGATGGCGGCACGCGTACTGCTTCTATCACCGGTGCTTATGTCGCGCTTTACCAAGCGCTTGCACTTCTCGTAAAGCAAGGTGATCTGAAGACGATGCCATTGCGTGAGCCTGTGGCCGCTATTTCTTGCGGTATCTTAAACGGTGAATGCATTCTGGATTTAGAATATTCCGAAGATTCAATCGCTGAAGCAGATGCTAACTTTGTGATGACCGCTTCTGGAAAGCTTATCGAAGTGCAGGGAACCGCGGAACAAGATCCGTTTACCCGCGCACAGTTCGATACATTGCTGGATCTCGCAGAAAAAGGCGTGAAGGAACTTGCTGTTTTGCAAGAAAAAGCACTCGAAGCGCAAAGTTTAGCGGCGTAAATGACAGCGCCGTTCGAACAACTCGTTATCGCTAGCCATAATGCTGGCAAAGTGCGTGAGATCGATGCTTTACTCGCGCCAATGGGAGTGCAGGTTAAGTCTGCCGCTGAACTCGATTTACCTGAGCCGGTGGAAGATGGCGATACGTTCGCGGCGAATGCGCTCATCAAATCGCAATCCGCTTGCGGTAAGAGCGGTCTGGCATCTCTGGCGGATGATTCTGGTTTGGCCGTGCCGATGCTGGATGGCGCGCCAGGTATTTATTCCGCACGTTGGGCCGGGCCGAATAAAGATTTTGATGTGGCTATGAAGCGCTTGCAGACGCAAGGCTGCGAAACGGGAACTCCAGCTTATTTTATCTGTGTGCTGGCTCTAAGTCAGCCAGATGCGCAAGATGTGGTGTTTGAGGGGCGGGTCGATGGCACGCTTACTTTCCCAATGCGCGGCGAAAAAGGCTTCGGTTATGATCCGGTGTTTGTGCCGCAAGGTTATGACACAACGTTTGCCGAAATGGATGCGCAGGCGAAGCAGAGTATAAGCCATCGTTCGCTGGCATTTGAAAAATTTGTAACATTCATAGAGGCTCCAACGAAGTAATTATTATGCCGGTTTTATTCGCCCTTATATTCACGTTATTTAGTGTCTCGTTACAAGCAGCACCGTCTGCGATGACCGAACATGCGAAGGTCACGTTAGTGAGTGAAGCAGCGGCTATCACGCCCGGTCAGCCTTTTAATGTCGCTTTCGATTTCGAACTCGAAGATCACTGGCATATTTACTGGAAAAATCCGGGCGATTCCGGTCTTGCTGCCACCGTCCATTGGGAGCTGCCGAGCGGCTTTGCTGTAGGCTCGCTACAATGGCCAACCCCTGAGAAAATTGCCGTTGAAGGCTTGATGAATTACGGCTATGAGGGCAGCCCGAGCCTCATCCAACGCATGATACCTCCGAACGGATTAGAGGGGGAAGCCTTTAGCCAAGAGGGTAATGAAGTTATCCTAACCGCCAAGCTGGAATGGCTTATTTGTAAAGAAATTTGTATCCCGGAAAGTGCCGAAGTTTCGCTAACATTGCCAATCTCTACGAAGTCTTTGGTCAATGAAGGCAGTTTTGATGCGCGCCTTGCCATGCTGCCAGCGCCGCTATCTGATACCGCTTATTTCGAGCAAAAAGACGATGCCATTTATTTGCAGTTGCCTTATGAAGTCAAAGAAGGCGCGTATTTCTATCCTGAAGTGGGCGGCGTGATTGAACATGTTGAACCGCAAACTTTATTGAAGGGTGAGGGCGTAAGTGTACTCAAACTCAGCAAAGGGATGCACGAAATTGATGGCAATCTGGGCGGCGTATTAGTCGCGGCGGCAGATCGCTTTGCGGTGCAAGCCGAGCCGGGCATGGTCGTGGTTCCCCAAGCGGCAGCGCCGGTGGAAAGCTTATCTCTGGTGACGGCATTACTTTTTGCGTTACTTGGTGGGGTGCTGCTCAATGCCATGCCATGCGTCTTCCCGGTCTTATCGCTCAAGGCGCTTTCCATTTCGCGTAAAGCGCAAACGGCAACGACAGAAGTGCGTAAGCAAGGACTGGCTTATTTGGTTGGGGTTGTCGTTTCATTCCTTGTTTTAGGGGGTGTAATGATTGCTCTCAAAACGGCAGGACACACCCTGGGCTGGGGCTTCCAACTGCAATCACCGGTTTTTGTCACGGCGATGTTGTTTATATTCTTTCTGCTTGGCCTATCGCTCGTGGGGATGTTCCATCTGCCCGTATTGATGGGTAATGCCGCGCAAGATGCGGAACAAAAAGAAAGCACAAAAGGCAGCTTCCTAACAGGGGGGCTTGCGGTGTTAGTGGCGACTCCGTGTGCAGTGCCCTTCATGGCACCGGCAGTGGGATATGCCTTTGCACAACCCACGACTATTACGCTATTGATTATGGTGCTGCTCGGTGTGGGCCTAGCCTTGCCTTATCTGCTACTGGCATGGTTTCCTGTGTTGCATAAGCGTCTACCAAAGCCGGGCGCATGGATGAACAGCTTTAAAGAATTTATGGCATTCCCGATGTTCGCATCGGCCGCATGGTTGCTTTGGGTTCTGGCACAGCAAGTATCACTCGATATTCTGGCGGTTATATTATTTGCTTTGGTAGGGCTCGCTTTTCTTATTTGGATTGGTAAAGCATGGGCGAAGCTACTCGCGTTATTGCTCGTTGGTTTTACCTTATATTCAACCTATTGCGCTAGCTGCAGTAGTAATGTTGACAGTTACAAAAACTTATCCGAGCCTTTTACGCCTCAGCGTTTGAGCGAGCTGCGTGCGACCGGTAAGCCGGTATTCGTTAATGCAACGGCAGCATGGTGTATCACCTGTAAAGTGAATGAGCGGGTGGCGCTTCGCGACCCTAAAATTGCGGAAAGTTTTAAGGCGCAAGGCATTACCTATTTGGTCGCTGACTGGACGAATCGTGATGATGCGATTACGGATTGGCTGACCCGTTACGGTCGCTCCGGTGTGCCGCTTTATGTTTATTATCCAGCAGATGGGGTGCAAGAAATTGTGCTGCCGCAACTGCTAACGACCTCAACCATACTCGACATTATTAAGGAGAACTAAAATGAAAACTCTATTGAACCTAGTTGCGACTTTCGCATTGATTCCCTTTGTCGCTTTTGCAGAGGTAGAAATCGGTAAAGCCTCCCCTGATTTCAGTGCGGTAGATACGAATGGCGCGAAAGTCACTCTTTCTGAATTGAAAGATGAGATTGTTGTGCTGGAATGGACGAACCATGGTTGCCCGTTTGTGAAAAAGTTTTACAGCCAAGGCGATATGCAAGCGACGCAAAAAGACTATACCGCCAAAGGCGTGAAATGGGTGCGTATCATTTCATCGGCTGTCGGTAAGCAAGGTCATGTGACGGATATGCAGGCCAATGAAATTGCGAAAGAGCAGGGCGCTGCCGCGACCCATACGATCCGTGATGAGTCCGGTGAGATTGGCCGCCTATTCGGTGCCAAAACGACGCCGCATATGTTTGTGATCGATAAAGCGGGTAATGTGGCCTATCAAGGCGCAATGGATGATATTCGTTCGCCAAGTGCTGAGAAAATTGCCGAGGCGACGCCGCATTTGAAGAATGCGTTGAATGATTTACTCGCGGGCAATACCGTGCAAGTGACATCAAGCCAACCTTATGGCTGTTCGGTTAAATATTAGAGATTAGTGGATAGTGGCGCCTTTAGGAGTGACTTCATCATTTGCTAAGAAATCCTCTGGTTTAATCTTACCGTCTTTACCGGCGGGTAGATTATCGAGAAACCTTTTTGCAACTTTGGCTTCTTTGGGGCGCGCTGTTTCGGTCGGGGCAGCACTGGCTTTAGGCGCCGCGTTTTGATCCGTTTGATGGTCTGCTGAAACTAGGACCTCTGCGTCTTTTTGAGTGTCAGGTTGGACTTTAATGATAACCTCTAGCGGCTTATTGTCTTTGCTCGTTACTTCAGTTTCGCCTTCCTTTAGCGCGAAGAGTGCATGGGATTCAAGCTCCGTAAGCTTTGCTTCTAGCATCGTGCGTATTTCGGCACTTGTGAAATCAAGCTCGTCTAGGCTTCCGGCATAATGTGATGCAATGTTGATGATCTCCGCACGGTCTTGCGGTGGTGTGATCAGCACTTCGCTGGCAACGGCAGAGATAAACTGTTTACCGAGAAGTTCTTCACTGTTGCTGCGGCCAGATTTGGAACTGATGCCGTAAAGTGTGTTTGCAACGAGGAAGAGTAAGCCTTGAGCAAGGTTAAATATCCAGAATTTACTCGCTGCGCTTTTATTATCATAGCGTCCTTTCAGAACGGAATCTTGTTCGCCTTTGAGTTTCGTGAGTTCGTGTTGAGCCTCTCTTAGCTCTTCAGAAAGCCCAACGGCTTTGCTTGGTGCAGTCGCTGTGTCCAACTGCTGGGAGAGACGGTTTACTTTCGAGTAAGCCGTCTCATTTATATTTTTGAGTTTGTTGACTTGCCCAGCATCACTGGTGATAGTTTCGTTCATCTTTTTAGGCTCTCCGTTTAAGCCATCGGTTTTATTGCCGATTTTGTTCGCAATACTGTGCTTCTGCCAGCGATGTTTGCGCTCATCAAATGCGCCTATAATCGAAGAAACGTTATTTAGGCCAGCGAAAAAGCCAGAAATAAGGAGTGGCATTTGCTGCACTTTATAACTGAGGCGTTTCCATAGAGATAAATTTGCGAGAGCCTCTTTTGCCTCGGCTGGGGTGGTAACACCTAAATCTTCACGAATTTCAGAAGAACTTTTTTCTGGAATACTCGCACCTAAGGCAAAGCCAGAGCTGACTAAGATACCGGCTGCTTTTTTGTAAGGGTTGCTTTGCTTTTGTCCTGCGATGGCGAGGGATATTCCTGCGGTGACTTCAGAGGCAGATTTAATGGCGATGACTTTATTATGCATAAAGTTACGAACGCCTTGCCATCCACCTTTGCTGCTATGTAATCCTGTCGTGAATGCACTGCCAAAAGAAGGAGCAATACCATTTTGTTTTAAACTATCACCAAAGCCTTGCATCACGGCATCGTGTTTTTCTTTGTCGCTACGTTTACCAAACATAAGCATGGCAGTGTCCCCAACCGAGAAGGCCAAACCGCTGCGTAATTCATCATTATCGCGACGGAACCAACCACTTAATGCAGTTGCAACGTTTCCGAGTTGGTAAAATACGGCAGAGAGTACAAGGCTGTTCGCACGAACTTTTTGCAACATCGTGGGTTCGATTTCTTGACCGCTCGCTGATTTTTGGCTTTCGCCTTTGACCGCTTCGGTTTTTTGTAAGGTGGCTAGGACTTCTTTTTCATGTTTGAAATTGCCTATGCGTAAGACAGATTGCCCATCAATCAGGTCATAGCTGAGGGAAAAGCCTTGATCGACCAATGCGGTATCAAGTGTGGTTGTCTTAATGTCTTCTTGTGGGCGTAAAACAATAACAGCCTCAGCCGCGCGCCCTTTTTTAGCGGGCGTGAAGCGAACTTCTTCAACAAGTGAATCGGGTTGATTCCATTGGTATTTCACAGAGGTACCCCGACTTCATCAACAGGGTCATAATTGCGGTCGCCCCAGCGCTTCTTATCTTCCGCTGTTTCTTGCTCATCGTAAAAACGAGTAGCACCGCTAGCAGCGGCTTCATCTTTAGGGGCAATGCTTTCTGTAGTTGCCGTGACCTCACCCTTAGGTGCTGCATTGCCAGTAGTATTGGCGGCGATAGGTGTTTCTGCAAGGGTGTGATCTTTTTTATCACTCCATTTAATCACCTTTTCCATTACGGTAGACGTAATCGCCGTACACCATGTGTCAAACATGATTAACTCTGTCCAATAGTTAGTTCGCTTTGCCGCCATATCAGACATGGCTGGTTTGCCTTGGGCTTTAAGTGCTGCATTTTTTCTGTCAGTGATGCCGTTGGCGACGTAATTACCTGCAGCGCCGGTTATACGGCGGAAGCCATATCGGCCTTGGGTCGGGGCGTTCCCCATTCTTTCATCAATCGTTTCTGGGATTTGGTTGAGGGCCATACTGGCCACCATACCAGAGACACGCCCTGCAATGACTTCAGTCCATGTTTTGATGGGAGAATTTTTGACTATTTCGTAACGTGCTTCACGGCGATCAATTTCAGCTCGATCGGCTTTTGTGCCGGTGAAGGCATCGATCCAGCCATCGAAGCGTTTGCTTAAGCTTGCGCGATTATTTTCAAGTTTTTTGACAAAAATTGCGGCGATATGTCCGCCGAGATTAAGGGTGGCAACGGCGCCTGCGGTTTTGCCAAAGGTGTTATCTAATGATTCTTGTGTTTTGCGTAACCAGTCAGAACTTTTTGTCGCCCACGGTTTGTTGATTTTTTCAGCAAAGTAACTGGTAGGCTTATTAGGATTTTTCTTATCCGGCGTGCTGCCTAGAAATAAATCAACAATGGCAAGAGATAGGCCTAAATTTCCGGCAAAGTTGAGGGCTTTGTACGTAATGAAATCAAACAGGCGCTCACCGCGCGTCGGCTCCTTAGCCGTAAGAGTGCTCGCCGCCCATTCTTGTGTGGTTTTGGTTCCTTCTTCGACCATCGCTTTATCCGCCTACTTGTGTAGGGGTTAACGATTCTTCAGCGGCGACTATGCGCTTGGTATTTTCTTCGGCATAACTTGCTTCACGTGGTTGAACGTTATCACTATGCGGTTTGCGCGGCATAATGTTCGCCTCGGCTTTGACTGCAGTTTTCACCTCAACGGAAGCGGCGGGCGCTTGCACGTCATCTGAAATGTGCGACGGTGTAGCTTTCGGGGAGGGGGAGGTATTTTCTGCACTTCTTTTAGCAAAAAATTTACTTCCGACATAAAGAATAGCGATGGCAGCAATATCAGCAAAGAAATCAATTGAAGCGATTTCACCAAAAAAATAGGCACGCTTATTGTTCTTACTGCGTGTGGCGTCGGGCCCACGATCGACGCCAGGTTTGGGTTTGTCTGCAAGATTTAACTTTGCGGCAGCATCTTCAAATAGGATACCTGTCTTGTTCATGAAGTTAGGCAATGCTTTAGGACGAAGCTTATCTAGCGTGGTTAAGCTGCTAAACACGACCAACCATGCCACAACACGTCCTTTTAGCAAGCTACTCCAGCTTTGCATTGCTTCGCTTTTTGTATTCCATTCACCTATTTCTGTATCGGAAGGGGTTTCCCCTTTTGCAGGTGCTCCATACTTCTCATTATAGTTCTTAACGAGTCCTGTCTTACGTCTTTCCATCCAGCGGATCGGTGCAAGAGCAAGGTTGCCGGGCATCATGAGCGCGGTAGTCATCAAGGCATTTTCGACGTTTCCATTAACACGGTTCTGTTTCCCCGTTTTTTTGTTAATTTGGGTGTCTAATTTAAAGAAGTTGGTAATTTTAGCACCTACATTTTCCCAACCTTGAGCCCATGTGGTATCCTTCATGCCAGGAATTTTTCTGCTACTATATTTTAAGCCATAAGCTAGACCAACGCTGGCAATGAATACTAATACATCGCCAATGCCGATATAGGCGATGCGGTCAAAGATTTTTTCACCAATAGTTTTCTTAGGTGTATAGCCCGCATCTTCGGCTTTAACAGCCCATTCAGGCTTTTTATCCGCATCGGTTTTAGGCGTTATATTTTGTGGGGCATCTACCATTAGATCATTTGCTCCGCGACGACGTCCTGCGATGTGCTGGTTTTATCTTGATAGTTTTCGCCGGTAGGTTGGTTCTTTTCACGGTAACCGGCAGTCTTTTTCAATTCTGTATCTGTAGATGCTTTAGTTGTTTTAGGTTGTGTTTCTTTTTCGACAGACGCTTTCGGTGCTGGGCTGGTATTTGCCTTGCTCTGTGCTGTGACAGGAGCTTTAGGGGCTGCCTTTGATTTCGTAGAATTTTTATCTTCATCGCCAACGTTAGTTTTAGGCCCAATGCCTAGGAATTCACGCATCATGAGGTAAGCGTACTGTACGCTTGTTGTGAGGCCTGTACCTAGAATTTCTGTGACGGTTTGGTCGGCAAAATAATTAGCGCGTGCGGCTGCCACGGAAGTTTTGTCCTGACTGAGCATTCCATAATCCGCTTTATAGCCTAGGGCACGAGCACCTCCTTGGTGATACTGAGCGCCTTTAAAGAAAGCCTGACTACCACGTAGGATACCTGTTTTTTGTTTTGATGGGTCTGCGTTAGTAGCTGCAACATCAATTGCTTCTGCCACTGAGGCGACGCCGATGACGCTTAAGATGCCTGCAAAGCGAGCGCCCCAAACCCCTTTAACTGATTTACCTGCCAGATCAGAGTCAAGTTTTTTGTAAATCTCTGCGCGTTTGCTGAGTTCTTCTTCGGTTGGTTTTTGACCTCTGAGGCTATTGAAGCCATCGATCAATTTATCAAATGCACGCACGAGTTTAGGCTTAATGTTAGGGCTTTCGAGCAACCACATGATACTGTTGGTGACATGTCCACCCCAAGCAAGGAATAAGATGCCGCCAGTATATTTTCCAAGTGGTTCTAAGAGGTTTTTAACCACCGGTACTTTGTTCAGTCCTTTTTCACCGAGATAGTCAAAGAAGGCGACTGATTTTGTATCAATTTTATTGCTGAATTCATAGAAGTTGAATTTTTTAACCCCTAAGAATGGAATATTGATGTCAGATAGATAAGATTTTCTGCGATCTTTCTCTGAAACGTTCAATTTACTGGTGAAAACACCGCTATCAGTCACCTTTGTGCCGTTTTTTTTCGCATCAATGAGCTGGTTGACCTTATAGTTGGAACGGTCTCTTACCATTGCTAAGGAAGCGGCGATGTTGCCGACACCGTTGATGCCGCCATGCACGAGTGTATCAAACAACCACCAGCCACTTGTACGCACTTCTTTAGACTTATTTTTAGTCGAAGCAGCCCAATCGTCGCCTTGCGCTGCATTTTTCGCCTTGGCTTGTGGGGTTATGTTATCTATTTTTTCTACCATAATTTAAGTCCTGAAACAAAATGTATCTGTCTCATTAGGGTTAATATAGCAGAAACAAGGGGGGGGGAGTGTTAAGGTTGTGTGACGACTTCAAACTGTCACAATTACTTAAGTGCCTATTCGGCCTTACTTTTTGTGTCATTTTCGATCGTTTCACGAATTTCGCGTAATTCATCGGCAGAAGCCTCCCAAGTGCGGACGCCTTCAGGAGCAGGCAGTTGAACTAGATCAAGGCGGTCTGGGTCGCGCACAAATAGGCGTTCGCCTTGTATGGAACCAAGGTTAGGGGGGATGTTATTCTTCGATAACCCAATGACCGTATAAGGCCCTTCGCGCATCATGCCGAGTACGGCACGCGGACGATCAATAAACACTTGAGAACCACGTAATAGATCGTAAATATCGCGTGTGTCCTTCGGGTGGGCGTTCTTCACGAGGTGATGAACCACCACCATGCCGCAATTTTTGGTGATAGCAAATTCTTCGATGGCTTCAAAAAACTCACTCACGACCTCAGAATTATCCTCATCGCCGGTGAGATACTTACGTGCCGGGTCAATGACCACCAATGAAACATCCGGTAATTTATGCAATCGGTTAAGGAAGTCTCCGAGATTAGATTTACTACCATCTTCATTTGTGCCAAAGCCACTGCGTTGCAGCATTAAGCGAGATGAACGACCTTCAGGGTCCATCAAGTTGGCGCGTGCATTGACGATCGCCGCACTATCCTCACCTGAGAAATAGATCACAAGGCCTTTAGCATATTCTTTATTAATGGGTTGGCCGAGCCACATGGGTTGTTCGTGCTCTTCCCAATCAATCGAGCATTGAATTGCAAGTCTATGGGAAACCGAGCTTTTTCCGGTTCCGCCTGTCGCGCCCACGACCGTAACGGACGCTTTAGGAATCCAGCCTTCGACGAGGAATTCGAAGTTGTCTTCTTTATCTTTACGGTCAGAGCCTGTCGCTTCAAAGAGGGTGATGTCATGTGCCACCATGCGGAAGAAGCGCATATTATGGTCAATCTTTTTAGGATCGATGCCGAACTTATCGTAAAGCAACTGATGGCGATCATATGCGTTCCAGCAGATGGCTGCTTCTTCGATCTTTTTGGCCGCAATCGTGTGATTGGCAATGTCTTCAATTTTGAAATTTTCCGGTAACATAGAGATAAAGCTAGTGTGTTGGAATGAACCGTTCTTTGTGAGATATTCTAAATCAGATAGCGGATAAGCTTTATGGTAAGCCTCGCTTTCGGTATCGGCGATTTCGTAGAGGGGTTCATTCCCGTCAATGACGTGTGTGCCAGGAATAACGGGCAGCCTCGCATTGGCAAAGGCAATAACCTTTATGCCTGCCTTCTTATTTTCGCCGCGTACATAGGTGCCGACAAAAGCGCCAAGATCTTTTAAGCGTGTGACGGAATCTTCATCTAAACGGTCAATCCCAAGGGTAAAGGCGGTGGTCCACATCATACCCGAACCGACCGCTTCGTAACTACCTGTCTCATTAATCTGGTGGACAAGCGGGTTAAGCAGGAGTGGAGAGTTAGGCAAGTGCCCATCATTATAGCTGGCGCGAATTTCGCGAACCATATCCATAATTTCTTTGTCAGAATCGCCAAACCAGAATTTTAGAGTTGGGTTAAGCGCACGCCAAGGGTCTTGCTCTGGCTGAGTATAAAGACACATCTTGCCGCTTAGGCCGACATTTTTATGCGCCGCCCAAATAATTTTGAGCTCGTTGCTAATGCGGTCAAATATTTCATCGGTAAAATAGGTCATATTGTCTCAAGTATATAGTGAAGAAAGCGCAGCTTACAGTAAAGATGTGACAAAACGTTGAACGTAAAGCCTAGTAATTCTAGTTTGTCACTTATGTTCTACACCGTACCTCCTTCAGACCCCCTTGCCGAGCGGTTAGCTAGCTGGTTATTGATGCAATATGCCAATAATCCGCAAAACCTAGCGGAGGTTTTGATCTTTTTGCCGTCACGTCGTGCGATTCGTACGATGAAGGAGGCATTTTTGCGTGTAGGGGAAGGCAAGGCCCTTCTATTACCGCAACTTGTAGCGACCGGTGATGTTGATGAAACTCTAATTCTACGTCACGCGAAGCCTACGACTCAGGTCATTGAGGCGATGGCGGCGTTATTACCGGCACCTCCAGCGATGGAGCGACTGCTTATGCTGCAAGAGCTGGTGTGGGAGCATGGACAAAAAATGATCCCGCGTTTGCATGATCGCGAGGCGGCGCTGGATTTAGCGGTGAATCTTGCCGAGTTGATGGATGAGATGGACCGTGAATATGGCGATTGGGCAAAGCTGGATACGCTCGTGCCAGCAGATTTCGCCGAACATTGGCAGCAGACGCTAGAATTTCTCAAAATTATTCGTGAATATTGGCCGCAACTTGAGGCCGAGCAGGGATGGATGCGACCGTGGGAGCGCCGTAATGCGCTCTTGAAGCTGTTAGTCGAGTGCTGGGGCGATAATCCACCGCAACATCATGTGATTGCCGCCGGTACGACCGGTTCGATCGCTGCGGTCGCGCAATTATTGACGACCATCCATCAATTGCCGAAAGGGAGCGTTGTCCTGCCTGGGTTTGATCCAGATTTGCTGGAGGGCTCGCTTCCCTCAACCCATCCGCAGGCAGGGATGCAAGAACTGCTGATTGAATCGGAAGTCGCGCCGCATGAGGTGCAAGAACTTCCCGGAGAGTCGATTCGAGCGCAACTGCAGCGTCATGATTTACTATCGCTCGCGATGGCACCCGTCGAAAGGACGCTAAATTGGCGGCAAGCTCAAGTGACACCGCCAGAGTCATTCTATTATCTCGAAATGGAAAATATGCAGGAATCGGCTTTAGCGGCGGCATTGCTCATGCGAGAATCATTGGAAGAGAGCCACAAAACTGCGGCCTTTATTACACCGGATAGGCAGCTGGCGCGTGCTGTCGCGGCCCGATTGGCGCGTTGGGAAATTGCAGCGGATGATTCAGCTGGGCAACCTTTGGCGCAGATACCGCAAGCGGTATTTCTCTTCTTGTTATTAGAAGCCGTACGTTATGGGGTGAAGCCTGTCTCGCTGTTATCGCTGATGAAGCATCCGCTTTTCTTTATGGGGCATGCAAAAGCTAAAATCTATCAGGCGGTGCGCGAGTGGGAAGTGAAAGTCCTGCGCGGTATGCCATCGCCGCATTGGCCAAAAGTGAAGCAAGAAACCGCTAAGGAGCTGCCTGAGTATTTGCCGCTATTGGAAGAGTTGGAAGAAAAGCTCGCGCCTTTATTGAAAGCCTTTGCAGATACGCAGAGCCATAGTTTCCAAGACTTAATTGCGCGGGTGATTGAAACGGCAGAAGCGCTCACCCAAGATAACGAGGGTGAAAGTCAGCTCTGGCACGGAGAGGGCGCTACAATTCTCTCGGGTTTCTTTAGTAAAATCACAGCGGTGGAGGCAGTTTCCGATATTTCTGCCGAAGAATTACCCGGCATGTTACGTGCTTTAATGCGTGGCGAGGTCGTGCGCTCGCATTACGGAACCCACCCGCGCTTGCAGATTCTTTCGCCGATGGAAGCGCGTTTTCAGCGTTATGATCGCGTGATTTTAGCCGATATGAATGAAGGCGGTTGGCCCGAAATTCCCGATGCAGACCCGTGGATGAATCGCGAAATGCGTCATAAGTTAGGGCTGCCTTCGCCTGATAAACGGATCGGTCAGCAAGCACATGATTTCATCCAGCAAGCGGCAGGCGGCGAAGTGCTGATGCTTCGGACAGTGAAATCTGGCGGGGCAGAAACCGTGCCTAGCCGTTTTATCCAGCGCATTGAAGTGTTGATGGAAACGACTGGCGATACCGCGTGGCGTAACTACCCCGTGCAAGCTTGGGTGCAATTATTGCTAAATCCGGTAAGTTCGCCGCCAGCAACCCGTCCGGCACCGAAGCCGCCGGTTGAGGCGCGCCCGCGTGAACTTTCCTTCACACGTGTTGAACGCCTGATGCAAGATCCGTATAGCATTTACGCGCAAAAGATTTTGCGCCTCAAAAAACTTGATATGCTTGATCCTGAACCCTCGCATCGCGAATTTGGTAGTCTCGTTCATGATGTGTTGGAGAGGCATTTTACCACGAAGCAACCCATTATGGAGTGTGCGGAGCAAGTGTTTGCCGAGGCCGATTTAGGCTATATCGCCGATTCGCTCTGGTGGCCACGCTTTAAGCGTATCGCCTTGTGGGTAAAGGGTCAGCCGGTGCCGCTCTCCATGCAATGCGAGGTTAAAGGCGAGTGGAAGTTCTCTGCACCTGCAGGCGAGTTCACGCTTACGGCTCGTGTCGATAGATTGGAAGAATCGGCCACTGGCTTCAGTATTATCGATTATAAAACCGGAGCCGCCCCAGCTGCAGAATGGATGCGTCAAGGGATTGCCAGTCAATTAACCCTCGCTGCAGTGATCGCTGGGCATGGTGGCTTTGGTGTACACCTGCAGGGTAAGCCAACCGAGGCGCTAGAATATTGGAAACTCGGCGGCAAGCAAGGTGGCGAGATCAAAGCCTTTGCCACAGAGAAGGAAGAATCTATCGAAGATGCGGTGGCGCAGGCCTATGAAGCTTTACCCAAAGTCATCGCCGCTTACGATAAGCAAGAAAAAGCCTATGAATCGATTCCCGAATATCGTTTCAAACCGCGTTATAATGATTACGAACACCTCGCTCGCATACAGGAATGGTTGGATTAAATGGATAAAGTAGAACTTCTTACATGGATTGATAGCCAGCATGATCGCATGGTGGAAACGGTGCTCGCATGGTCGCGTATCAATAGTGGCTCTTTTAATGTTGAAGGTGTGCGTGCTATGCGCGAGGTTTTGGCCGAGGCGTTTTCCCCGTTAGGCGGCGAAGCAGAAATTTTGCCTATCGCACCATTGCAAACCGTCAATGCTTCCGGTGAAGTGGATGAAATCCCTCTAGCCGAAGCGCTGCGCATTCGTAAGCGCCCTGATGCACCGATGAAAATCGTGCTGTCTGGCCATATGGATACGGTCTTTCCTAAGGATTGCGATTTTCAGGAGCCGGTATGGCTCGATGATAATACCATTAACGGCCCTGGCGTAACTGACCTGAAGGGCGGCCTTGTTTGTATGCTAGTGGCGTTGGAGGCTTTGGAGCAAAGCGAATTTGCGGATCAAATCGGGTGGGAGATACTCCTCAACCCGGATGAAGAAATTGGCTCGCAAGGCTCTAGTCCTTACTTAGTGGAAGCGGCGCAGCGCAATGATGTAGGTATGATTTATGAACCCTCTTTAGCGGATGGTACCTTGGCCGGCGCCCGTAAAGGCAGCGGTAATTTCGTGTTCGTTGTTAAAGGTAAAGCTGCACATGCCGGGCGTGAATTCGATAAAGGCCGTAACGCGATTGCCTTATTGGCCGAAATCATCACTGCGCTTTACGAGATTAATGGTCGGCGCGATGACGTTACCCTAAATCCCGGTAAAATCGAAGGGGGAGGGCCTACGAATGTGGTGCCTGACACGGCGATTTTGCGTTTTAATGTGCGCATGCCGGAGCCTGAAGATCAGGTGTGGTTACAGTCGGAATTCGATAAGATTGTCGAGAAATTCTCAAGTCGTGAAGGATTCAGTGTCGGCTTGCATGGCGCCTTCACCCGCCCACCAAAGCCGCTCTCAGAAGAGAATACGCGTTTGTTTGAGCTAGTGCGTGATTGTGGTGTGGAGTTGGGGCAACAGATA
Source organism: Rickettsiales bacterium (assembly GCA_029252805.1). Classification (NCBI taxonomy): domain Bacteria; kingdom Pseudomonadati; phylum Pseudomonadota; class Alphaproteobacteria; order Rickettsiales; species Rickettsiales bacterium. The sequence goes on along the minus strand of JAQXAR010000032.1, from coordinate 17,336 downwards.
CGATGGAAAGCAACCGGAGGTTGTTGTGATGGCAATAACATGGCGGCGGCTGGATTACCTAATGTTGACACACTCGGTGTGCGCGGTGGTGCGATTCACAGTGACGAAGAATTTCTGCTGGTAGGCTCGCTCACCGAGCGTGCAAAGCTTTCGCTCTTAGTGTTGATGAAGCTTGCTGAAGTAGGGTGGAAACAGTAGATAAGTATCTAATTCGGGTACTAGCTTTATGGTTTCCGAACTGGAACTATCCAGTCTATGTCTAATCATATTAAAGCACGTCGTAAGTATTTGAAATTAACGCAGCAAAAGATTGCGGATGCAGCCAATACGACCAAAGCAACCGTTATGAAGCTTGAAAAAGGCGACATGCAATTAACCGAAAATTGGATGAAGCGGTTGTCCGTGCCATTGCAGTGTAAACCAGAGGATCTCATTGCAAGTGAGTGGCCAGCAGAAGTGCCCATTATCGGTGAAGTAGGTGATAAAAGTATCGTAAAGTTTTTCTGTGATTTACCTGAGATGGGTGCTGCTGAGCCTGATCCAACTTACTGGGATAAAATGCAAAAAGCCCCGCGTCCGCCAGAGGGTGAATACCGTGAAGCGATGGCGCTAAGGGTAACCGATGATGCGTTGGAGCCGCTGCTTTCTACCGGAAGTCTCGTCTATTATTCTGAGCGACTCACGCAAGATTTTAATGCTTATATTGGCCTTCTTGTTGTCTGCGAGTTGAGTAATGGTGACGTACATGTTGCGCGTTTACAGCCCGGCTATAGTTTCGGAAATTATAACCTGTTGAAACCAAGTGGTGCACTGATGAGTGATGCGACATTAAATTGGTGTGCGAAGATTATTTTCTTTAAGCCTGCAGAATAATACTTGCATAAGTATCTATTATAGATACTATAGGTTGCATGGAACACCTGTCTTTTAACCGACTCTTAATGCATCAGACTCTCATCGCACATGAATTGGGAGGGTATATGAATGATAAACTATATTTGCCACAGCCCCGTGAACTCTTGCTTTTAGACGGGGTTCGTTCTCGTAGCGAAGAAACAGAACAAACCTGCGAAAAACTTAAAGATGAGTTTTGGAAGCGTATGGCCTAAGTAAAGCTCGCGCCTAGGTTTATTACGCCTTAACCACTGTCTTCATGCTTTTAGCTTGAGTAACCCAGCTACTTACACTGTCGTTAGAGGGAACCTCAGGAGCGATAGATCGTTTACCCGCCGTATTCACTTCTTCCATCTTTGTAATGAAGCTGGCGCTATCTTGCTTCGCTAGGTCCGCAACATTTTTCAAGCCGCTTTTATGCATCAGTTCAGCGGCTTGGTGGTCAACACCATCAACACGCAAGAGATCAGACATGCTCGCCCAACTATCAACCATTTTCGGGCGGACAGCGATTTTTGCTGCAATATCTGAGCGTTGAGAGGCGAGATAGGCATTCGTTAGGAAGCCGGCAATGGTGGTAATGCCAATGTCACGCAACGCCACGCCTGTTTTGGGGCCGACGCCTTCAAGTGTTTCAATTTCATAACCGCTCCCACCTAGGTTAACGGCACTATCGAGGTCAATATCACCACTGGTTGCTTTGGTCGAACGAATCGGCTTTGGGGGTGGTGGAGCGACGATACGGTTTTTTGTTGCCATAGGCGGCGGTGGCGGAGGCGGCGGTGTTGCCGTCGTAGCAGCTGCAAAACTACTTGAAGAGTTTGATGGCATTATTGGAGGAGGGGGAGTCGCACTTACCGTTTTAACAGGTGCTGCCAGGGGTGCCGTTTTGTTGTTGCATTGCTGACATTTGCCGCATCCGCCTAATAACCAACCCAGCAGAAGGCCAAGTGATAAGGCAATGAATAGGCAGAATAGAATTTGTAAAATCAAGTAAGTCATAAGTATCCTTTTATTCTATCGCTAGAACATTAAATTCGATGCGGCGGTTCTGAGAGCGCCCCTGGGGTGTGTCATTGGATGCAATCGGTGTCGATGGGCCATGACCCACCGCCTCAATTGTTTGCGGTAGCTGCGCCGTGTTGCGCAAGTAATCAGCAACCGCATTCGCTCGTTCTTGGCTGACACGTTTATTGATGGCTTCAGAGCCGATATTATCCGTATGGCCGTTCACGATAATGCGTGATTGAGGGCAGTTTCTTGCCGTTGTCGCGATCTCTTCGAGCAGTGCAAGGCTGGTTGCATCAACCGTGGAGCTGCCAGAGGCGAAGAGGATGGTTTTTTCTTTCATTACGTAAGCAAGGTCTTCTTCGCATTGCTTATTTATTTCTTCAACCGTGATTTCGGGAGCCGCGATTGCATCTGCAATCTCATCTTCTACGATAGCTTCCGGTTCTGGTAGGGTGGGGGGTGCTACCATAATTTGGTTTTTCACGGAGCGGATACCCTCAACCGAACGGGCGATCTCTTCGGCATGTAATTGTGCTTTTTGCGTTTCAACGATGCCGGTTAAGGTAATGTCGCGACCATCAATTGTGGTGCCAATAGCCTCGAGTTTCTGGCTGGAAAGAGCGGCCTCTGTGCGTGTTTGAATGTCTGTTGGGATGGTTTGAATATGCGTTTGTACGCAGAAATAAGCGAGGATAACAGCCACTATAATGCCAAAAAATAGGATTAGTGCTCTGCTCATTTATCCATTCCTATCTTATTATTAAACATCATCTTTTCAGTTTGTTAACATAGTCGTTTAACAATGCATAATGCTTTCGTGAAATTCTTTTCTTTGCGTGAAGAGAAAAATTGCGCTAAGAGGTACTCCAAGTTTGCGGATTACCCGTGACTATAACTACCGCAGTATAAGGATATTATAATATGGCTACGGGTACAGTAAAATGGTTCAACCCTACTAAGGGTTACGGTTTCATCACTCCAGATTCAGGTGGGAACGATGTGTTTGTTCACATCAGCGCTGTTGAAAAAGCGGGCCTACGTGCTCTCGATGAAGGACAAAAAATCACATTTGAAGTAGAAGAAAATCGCGGCAAAGAAGCAGCGACTGAACTTCAACTGATCGAAGCGGCTGCATAAGCCTTTCTTCTTTTAGAGATTAAAAACCCTCGGAGATTATTCTTCGGGGGTTTTTTCTTGGATGGATTCTGAACCAAAGCGATCAGATTTTTTGTTCTTCCCGCCGATGCGCGGGTCTGAAAAATTAAACACGGCATCTTCCAGCGTAACGCCTTGTTCGATGTTACTTAAGGTAATCTGTGTGACTAGTTGGGTTGTGTCTGTCACGACGAGATGCGTTAACTGCATCGGATCGGTCTTAAATACCATGCCAAGGCTGCCTTGCTCTGGTGAATCTTTCTGTTCAAGCGTGACGGTGATAAAGCCCTCTTCTTCAAAATGCTCGGATACAATGATATTCGAATTTTCAAAATCAATATCTTGGCGCGAGAGAATGCCCAGTAGCGTATCATCCAGTGGAATATCGCTCACTTGGTTTAGCTCATAGTCATAATAGGTGAGGTAATCGTCACGTGTGACCATAAGGATGGGGGTGGGCGGGTTATACTGCCAGCGCATTTGCTTTGGGCGCTTGAGCTGGAATTTACCGGTAGAGATCGTGCCATCCGGTGCCAGCTGTTTGAAATCGGCGACCATGGTTTTTAGCTCGGTGAGGTATGTCTCTACCGCCGCGACAGAGGCTTGCGTGTTAAAGGCGAACAGGGAAATCAGTAAAAATAAGCTAAGCCGCATTTTTTGCTCCGTAGGTTTTATCTATATATTCTACGACCATGGCTTGGAAATCCTTCGCAATATTATCACCACGCAACGTGGCAGTCTTTGCGCCATCGACGAAAACCGGCGCTGCAGGCGACTCATCTGTGCCGGGTAAGCTAATGCCGATATTAGCATGTTTGCTCTCGCCCGGGCCATTGACGATACAGCCCATCACGGCGACCTGCATGGTCTCAACGCCTTCATATTCGTCGCGCCAGAGCGGCATCTGTTCGCGTAACCAGCTTTGAATATCATCGGCCAGAGACTGGAAGAAAGTGCTCGTCGTGCGACCGCAGCCCGGGCAGGCAGTCACTTGTGGCGTGAAGGCACGTAAACCCAGCGCTTGCAGTAATTCCTGACAGAGGAGTACTTCGGTCGTACGATCGCCGCCCGGCTCCGGTGTGAGTGAGGCGCGAATGGTATCGCCAATGCCTTCTTGCAACAGAATGCCCAGCGCGGCGCTTGTGGCGGTGACGCCTTTAACGCCCATACCGGCTTCAGTCAGTCCGAGGTGGATTGGCCATTTTCCGGCTTTAGCTAATGCGCGATTGGTGGCGATGAGCTCTTGCACCTTGCTGATTTTAGCGGAAAGGATAATCTTATCAGATGGTAAGCCGATTGCTTCTGCCATCCGTGCGCTTTCTGTTGCGGAACGAACTAGCGCCTCGCGCATGACCTCGTCGTTACTCTTCGGATTGCCGGCGGCTTTATTCTCATCCATTACGGCCGCGAGCATTTGTTGATCTAGGCTGCCCCAGTTTACGCCGATGCGTACCGGCTTATCGTAATGGATCGCCGCTTCAATCATCTGCTGAAATTGCGTGTCGCGCTTACCTTTAAAGCCGACATTACCGGGATTGATACGGTATTTGCTTAGCGCCTTTGCCATCTCTGGATAATCGGCGAGCAAGCGATGGCCATTATAGTGGAAGTCACCAATAATCGGATTATCGACCCCGTGTTTGCGCAAGGCTTCGACAATCTCGGGCACGGCGGCGGCGGATTCAGCGCGATCAACCGTGATGCGGATAAGTTCAGAGCCCGCCTCAGCCAATTCGATGCATTGTTGGATGGTGGATTTTGGGTCAGCTGTATCGGTATTGGTCATCGATTGCACGACGACAGGAGCTCCGCCCCCCACGGCGATATCGCCCACTTTGACTGAATAAGTTACCATGATGTTCTCCAAATGGGGTAAAATGTCGCGCTTTTCAAGAGGAATGAGGGCAGTGTGGTAGGGTTTGCAAAGCAGGGAGCTAATGTTTTTGAGGGAATGTTCAAGCAGGTTGCTTCCACATTATGTTGCACCGGTGCTGCCGTGATTTTAGAGATGCGCATTTCGGGGGCAGGAATATTTGTTGCGGCTGCCTCGATAGGTTCCGGAATCGAACTGGTGCGATACCAGCCCCAAACCGCGAATACAATCATCAGCGCAAAGACAGAAAGCCATAAAGTGCCGCGCGCAGGCGTTTCCTGTGTTGAGACAATATCGAGATAGTGCAGTTTAGAATCGACCTTGCCCTGAATACGCTGGCAGCAGGCTGTTGCTTCCTCTGGCGAGAGTTTTAGATATTCAGCATATTGGCGCAAATAACCGCGCCCATAAGTATCACTCGGAAGTTTTGACCAGCTTCCGGATTCAATCGCTTCTAAAAACTCAGATTTTAAATGTAAGTCTGTTGCGACTTGCGCTAACTCGATTTTATACGCGACCCGCACATCGCGCAGCATTTTACCAAGCTGAGACAAATCCTCCACCCGCGCAAAAGGCGAGGTGTTTGATAAAGGGTTATCGAGCGTTTGATAAGCGACGGACATAGCGAGGAGCCTAGCAGAGTTAGTCGGTTTTGTCATGCCGTCGAATGCCGGCATTCGGAATTAATTGAGAGCTCTCGGTTTGTTTCCAGACTCCGTCATTCGACGGGGTGACAGCAGGAACGACATAATGACAATTAGATATTAGCCAAGGAAGCTATTCGCTTGCTCTACCAGTTCATCGACAATCTCTTGCATGGGTTGGATTGCTTTGACCATGCCAACGGATTGACCGGCCATAACGGAGCCATGTTCGACATCGCCATCGATGACGGCTTTGCGCAGAGCGCCAGCCCAGAAATGTTCGATCTCTAATTGCGCTTCCATTTTGTCTAATTCGCCCGATTCGTGGCGTTTGATGGTGTCGAGCTGCATGCGGGTGAAGGCGTCGGTTGCCTTATTTTCAAGTGCACGAACCGGAATCACCGGGAAGTCAGGATCCACTTGAACCGATGGCGTTGCGTTGCGGGCATTGCCTTTAATGAAGGCTTGTTTGAAATTATCATGCGCGATGCATTCTTCGGCACAGACAAAGCGTGTGCCAAGTTGAACGCCGCTTGCACCCAGACGTAAATATTCCACGATCGCTTCGCCACGGCCAATGCCGCCTGCAACAAAAACGGGGACTTGATCAATATGCGGTAGGATCTCTTGCGCAAGGATGCTGGTCGCAACAGGGCCAATATGGCCGCCTGCTTCCATGCCTTCAATCACAAGTGCATCCGTACCAGAGCGTATGAGTTTTTTGGCAATGACAAGGGCAGGGGCGAAGCAAATCACTTTCGCGCCGCCTTCTTTAATCGCCTTGATCGTACTGCCTCTAGGCAACCCGCCTGCCAGAACTACATGCGTGACTTTCGCGTCAAGACAGACTTGCACGAGTTCATCCAGCTGTGGGTGCATGGTGATAAGGTTGACGCCAAAAGGTTTATCCGTCAGCGCTTGCGTCGCTGCGATTTCTTTTTTCAAAAGTTCAGGAGGCATAGAGCCACAAGCGATCACACCAAAGGCGCCACAGTTGCTCATGGCAGCCACTAAGTTGCGTTCTGAGACCCAGCTCATTGCGCCGCCCATAATGGCGTATTTGCTGCCTAAAAAGTCCGTGCCGCGCTTCATGAGCATCTCTAAGTTTTTCATATCAAAATTATGCCTTTTAACTAGCGCCAGAAGCAAAGGTGACTATCAAAATACCGAAGCACATCCAGCAAAGAATTCCTGTCACTAGTGAATACAAGCATTTATGTGCATTGCAATCTTTACTGGTGAAAACTGCTATTATGCAGGTAAAAAAATGGGTCATACTCACAAAACATGCTGCAATTCCTGCTATCAAAGTGCTGAGAGGAACGAGGTTGGCGAGTCCTCCGTCCATTTGAACATTCATATAACGTAATATTTGAAACAGACTGAAGCACAGAATGAAGGTGATAAATGTTATCAGATTTATTTTTGAAAAATTCATAATTTAACCTAATTCATCCAAGCTTCTTTTTAAAATGGAAAATAGGGCTACACGTTGTGCATAATTACCGTTAAACTTGTTGGCATGTATAGAAATAACTACAGACAGCATGGTCGCTCTATCGGGCGCGGCGGCATGAAAATGCGCTTGTTGATTGGTTTGGCACTCGCTGGCTGGGCCGTATTTTCCTATTTGGGCTCGTCCGAATATAATGAGATTACGGGTGAGACGCAGCGTGTGGCGATGTCTCCCGATCAAGAGATAGCGCTCGGATTGCAATCGGCACCGCACATGGCGCAACAGCATGGCGGTGTCCATCCCGATCCGCGAGCACGGGCGCATGTTGATGGAATTGGCAGGCGTTTGGTGAAGCGCAGTGTTGCGCGTGATACTGGCTGGAACTGGGAGTTCCATCTGCTGCGCGATTCTGACACGGTGAATGCGTTTGCGCTCCCCGGGGGGCAGGTCTTTATGACGGCGGCGCTTTATAAACGTTTAGAGAGCGACGATCAGGTGGCTGGCGTGCTCGGGCATGAAATAGGCCATGTGATTGCGCGCCATGGCGCGGAACATATGGCGAAACAGCAGCTCACCCAAGGTTTGACGGGTGCGGCGACGGTCGCCGCTGGTAGCGAAGGTATGGGGCGTATGGCTCAAATGATCGGCCAGATGGTGAATATGAAATACGGTCGCGCCGATGAGCTGGAATCCGATAAGCTCGGCGTACGTTTCATGGTGGAGGCGGGGTATAACCCTGTCGCGCTGATTCGTGTGATGGAAATTCTGGCAGAAGCTTCGGGTGGTACTAGCCGGCAGCCTGAGTTCTTTAGCACTCACCCGAATCCTGAAAATCGTATTGAGAAGATCAAAGAAGAGATCGCGAAATATCGCCGCTAAGCCGCCGTGGTTAATTTTTCTGCTAGGTCAGTATGGGCGTTACGCATCTCATGCAGTGCTTCGGTGAGTTGCTTTGGTTGATTGCTTTCAATGGCAATGGCCAGCATATCTAAATGCTTCTCATAGCGCAGGAGTAGAGCATTGACGGCCGCATAATGTTTGGAAATTAGCTCCATATCCCCATCCGGTGCTTCGGATGCGGGCGAGGCGACATCAGCGAAACCTGCGCCGCTATAACGGGCAAAACGTTGGCCAGATTGACGCTCTAGCATCGAGACGGTGGCAATCAAGCAACTTGCGGCGATACGTGGGAAGAGAACTCGCGCCGCCGTGCCGCAATCTTCAGTGTCTGCCATTTCTTCCTGTTGCTCTTTGCCTTCGCCCAGCTCTTCACGAATATGGCTAATCATGGCGATGTAGTTTTTTAGTGCCGCGAGGACATTAGGTTGATTGTTAAGCACAATATCTGTCCAAAGCGGCGGGTGCGAATCTCCGATACGAGTGAACCGAGACAGTACGCCATCTTCATCGCTCAAGCCATTGACGGTCGCTAATGTGGCCGAAGCAGCAAAGGCGACTAGATGCGGGAGGTGTGAAACATAGGCATAAACCAGATCATGGAAATCGGCTGGCATTAGCTCAATCACCGTGTCTAGGTGGTTCCAAAAAGCCTGAACAATTTGTAAGGCCGGATCGTCAATTTCAACACCCATGGGCGGGGTCAGCATCACGAGCTTGCGTGTAAACATATCCGTGCGGGCATGTTCAGGGCCAGAGCCTGTGCCGCCTGCAATGGGGTGGCCCGGTACGAAGTTGATGGATTCATCGGCAATGGTTTCGAGGTAATTGAGTACCGGTAGTTTCACGCTGGCGACATCGGTGAGGACGGTATCGTCTTGTAAATTCGGTTTTAATAGCTCGACCACTTCGCCCACGCAATGCGGGGGGACGGCAAGAATGATCAAATCGCAATCGGCAGCCATTTTCTCTAATGGCACCACGGCATCGATTATTTCTTCGGCTTGGCAATAGCGTAGTGCCTCCTCGTTTATGTCTGTGCCATAGAGCGTTACGCACAGGTTAGCATCTTTAATCGCGAGTGCGAGGGACGCGCCAATATTGCCGAGACCAATAATACCAATAGTAGAGAAGAGAGCGTCCATTATCCGCCAAAACTCGCAAGAGCTTCGAGCAAAATATCATTTTCTTCGGGTGTGCCGACAGAGGCGCGCAGGCATTGCGGTAAACCATAAGCCCCTATTTCGCGGATAATAACGCCGCGTTCGGTTAGGTGATTATTCGCAGCGGTTGCGCGTGCCGGAGAACCGAAACCGATCATCAGGAAGTTGCCGTAACCCGGATGAACCGTAAAGCGATCTTGCAAGGCTTCGGTAATACGCGTGCGCTCTGTGCGGTTTACGTCGATAATGTACCGTGTATATTCCGTGTCGCGAATGGCGGCGATGGCGGCGGCAAGGGCTGCCGAGTTCACATTAAACGGACCACGAATACGGTTGAGAATATCGATCATACTTGCCGGTGCGTAAGCCCAGCCAAGGCGTAGTGCGGGTAGGCCATAGGCTTTAGAGAAGGTATGCAGAGTGATAGTATTTTCGCTTACTGCGACCAATTCACGGCCATCCGTATAATCTTCTTCTTCCATATATTCGGCGTAAGCGCCGTCAATGGCGAGGATAATATGATCGGCTAATCCATCACGCAGGCGTTTCACTTCAGAGGCCGAAATATAACTGCCCGTTGGGTTATTTGGGTTGGCGATGAAAACGATTTTCGTTTTCTCTGTAACCGCGGCGAGGAGCGCATCTACACTGGTCGTAAAGTTATCCTCTGGCGCAGTACGTGGAACCGCACCGTGGCTGAGGGCATAGATCTTATACATGAGAAAACCATGCTCTGGATAAAGTACTTCGTCGCCTGCATTTGTGTAAGCTTGAATTAGCATACCGATGAGTTCGTCAGAACCGGCGCCGCAAATGAGTTGATCTGCGGGTAGGTTCTCAACATCAGCAATCGCGCTATGTAAATCGTTATGCCCCGCTGGGTAGCGAAAGAGAGAGTCGCTCTGCGCCGTAAATGCTTCAATCGCTTTCGGGCTAGGGCCGAGTGGGTTTTCATTGGATGAAAGCTTGATGATGCGCGTCGCACCAGCACCCCCAGTTTTGCCTGCCACGTAAGGGCGGATTTTATTAATACTGTCTTTAGGGGCTGGGTTAGTCATCTTTTGATACTCCAATTGGTCTTCCGTAAGTTCCAAGCCATTGCTTATGGCTATTTATTGAGCCATCCGCAACCGGATAGTGCGTATGATAGCCATCTACTTCTTCAATGGTGCCTGAATCATCAATAAATAGGCTAATATCGTCTCGACTAGGTTCCGGCATCAGGTTTGCTGCTGCAAAGGCTTGGCGCTCCGAGCCTATAAACGGAAGTATCCCAAACACCTTCAATGTAGGCGGTGCCTTCTGCGCGAAAATTTGCCAATAGTACGAATCTTCTTCCCAAGGTGGCATAATTAGAATGCCTGTTGGGTTATCAGCAAGTATTTTAAGCGCATCCCGCGCATCATCAATATAGCTGATTGGCATGAATTGTCCGAAATAGGTTTTGGCCACCGTCTGGCGTTCTTCTGGTGTAATTAGACGCATTTGCGATTCATGTTGGGTGGAGGCGGAAATAATTTGCCGCCAGATAGCCACGGCGGCTTCGGGATGAAATTTTGATCCCTCAAACTGCTTGTAAATATCGCGCAGCATGTCAGCCTCGCGGCCAGAGCGGATGAAACATTGTAGCGTATCATCGCTGCGTTTAAGCTTTCCGACTTCGCTTACGATTTCGATTCGTCTTTTGAGCCGAGCAATAAGCTCGTTATCCAGCGCATCAATCTCTGCGCGGAATCCATTTAGCTTCTCTTGAGCTTCATCTGTTAAGGTGCCTGTTGCCATTTCTATGGGAATATGCCTATCTGCAAGCCTTATGGCAATCACAGAAACAATAACACAGCATTTTGGTGCCGATCAGCAACCGTTCGAGGTCGGGCGTATTGCTATACTGGCACAGGATGCTCCATTAAAACTCGATTGTGGTAAGGAAATTTCAAATTTTCCCCTCGCGTTCCAAACTTATGGCGAGTTAAATGATGATAAATCGAATGCGATTTTGGTTTGCCACGGACTGACGGCAGACCAATATGTCGCGAGCGAGCATCCTATCACCGGCAAAGAAGGCTGGTGGGATTTGATGATTGGCTCCGGTAAACCGATTGATACAGATAAATTCTACGTGATTTGCGCAAATGTACTGGGCGGCTGCATGGGCAGCTATGGCCCGCGCAGTCTAGATGAAAACGGTAAGCCGTTAGGATTAAATTTCCCTGTCGTGACCATGGGTGATATGGCGCGGTCACAGGCGTTGTTGCTAGATATTTTAGAGATCGAAACACTCGCAGCGGTGATTGGTGGTTCCATTGGCGGCATGCAGGCGTTGGCGTGGGCTGCGCTCTATCCAAGCCGCTTCCGTCATTTTGTAGGGATTGCTATGGGCGGCTCGCTTTCGCCGCAAGGAATTGCCTTTAACGAGATTGGCCGCCAAGCCATTATGGTTGATGAAGGCTGGCAAGAAGGCGATTATGCCAATAAAGAGACATTCCCATCGAAAGGCTTATCCGTCGCACGTATGGCTGCGCATGTGACGTATCTTTCGGAGGCCGGCCTGCACAGTAAGTTCGGGCGTGACCTGCAAGAGAAAGACGATGTCAGCTACGGTTTCGATGCGGATTTCCAGATTGAAAGTTACCTGCGTTATCAGGGGAAGAATTTCGTCAATCGTTTTGATCCGATCAGTTACTTCTACATTACTCGTGCGATGGATTATTTTGATATCTCGCAATATGGAAAGCTCAGCGAGTTATTCGCGCCCTGCCGCGATAAGCGTTTCTTGCTGCTTTCTTTTTCCACCGATTGGCTCTTCCCGACCGAAAAAATGCGTGATTTGGTGCGTGGCTTGAATGCCGCAGGAGTGCCGGTTAGCTTCGCGGAGATTGAAACCGATAAAGGGCATGATGGCTTCTTGTTGCCTAATGATGATTATGAAAATGCCGTATCCGGTTTCTTGAAGGGAATCGAATTATGAGCCAACTCCGCGCCGATTTACGAGTGATGGCGAATCTCGTGCCTGAAGGTTCAACTGTGTTGGATATCGGTTGTGGTGGGGGAGAGCTGCTCGCATGGCTGATCGCGCAACGCAATGTGGATGGACGCGGGCTAGAGCTTGCGATGGATAAGGTGAGTGAGTGTATTGCTCATGGCCTCTCTGTCACTCAAGCAGACGCGCAAATTGAACTGCCATATTTTGCTGATAATGGTTTTGATATCAGTATTCTAAGTCGGACCTTACAGGCGATGCAAGATCCGGTGGAGGTGTTGAAACAAGTGACACGAGTCGGTAAGCAAGCAATCGTTTCTATCCCCAATTTCGGCTATTGGCGCAACCGTGTGCATTTAGGGCTAACCGGCCATATGCCAGTGACCAGCACGTTACGGTATCAATGGTACGATACGCCCAATATTCATTTTTGCACGATTCGTGATTTCATCGAACTCTGCGCGCAATTGGACATCACCATTAAGCGCCAAGTATTCCATAATTCAGCGGGTAAAGAGGCGTCGTATTTCGGCAATGTACCGCTTGCTAACTTGCTTGCTGAGCAGGCGACGTTTCTGATTGAGAAATAAGCGCGAGAATCTTCGTCTCTGTGCGTGATAGTGGGAGGCTGGAAATCTCCTCAGCCGTCTTCCATTGCCATTCATTATGGGTCTCAGAAGTATCAAATTGATGGATGTTCGCCTCTAAAATAAAGTGGCTATAGGCGTGAGATATTTTCCCAATAAAATTATTTGTATCAATGGAGTGAAGTTTAATATTAAACTGATACTTTAATTCAGATTTTTCAATTTCTGGAAACTCCCATAACCCATGTAAAAAGCGTGTCTCCCGCGGACGAATGGCGTAACGGTTTTGCGTATCGCGTAATAATAAAATGTTCTTTTGACGGGTGGGTATCGCCTTCTTAATTTTCTTCTGCGGATAGCTTCTAGGTGAGCTTTTCCCCTCGCAAATCACATTGGCGGGGCAGCGATCACAGGATGGATTTTTAGGAGTGCAAATAGTGGAACCCACATCCATCATCGCCTGATTATAATCGAATGGATGTTCCGCATTGAGCAGGCTTTCCGCTTTTGCCCAAAGCTCCTTATCGCTAGGTGTTTCAAGCGCGAAAATGCGGGCTACTACGCGTTTCACATTTGCCTCTAATATCGCGACAGGCTGATGGAAGGCGAAAGCCGCCACGGCACGCGCGGTGTTTTGTCCGATACCGGGGAGTTTGATAAGCGCATCTGGTTCAGCTGGCAGGGTGTTGAGTCCGGCGGCAGCGATTTGTTGCGCTGCTTTGTGGAAATTCTTCGCACGGCTATAATAGCCAAGCCCCTGCCACAGTTGCAGCACATCCTGTAAATCTGCTTCAGCGAGGGTGTGGATGCTGGGGAAGCGCTCTAGGAAGGGGAAGTAGAAGCGCTCCAGAACCGTCTTCACCTGAGTTTGCTGAAGCATCACCTCGCTTAACCAAATGGCGTAAGGATCTTCCGTTTTACGCCAGGGTAGTTCATGGCGGCCATTAGCCTGATACCAGGCATCTAGCGCTTTATGGAATTTATGCGTTTGCACGATTATCAGGGAATTCCGGTAATTTGCTGCGTACTTGTTTGGGCAAGTTGAACGTCATCGTTTCCGCTTCGCCCTTTTGCAGCTGTACGGTTGCGGGGCGTTTGGACTTAATATGTTCAATCAGCTCATCCATCAGAATTTCAGGCGCAGAGGCTCCGGCGGTAAGGCCGATCATTTTAGGAGATTCGAGCCACTCATTTTTACATTCCGATGCGTCATTTATCAGGTGAGACGGGATGCCCATTTCCTCGCCTAAGTCACGCAAGCGGTTGGAGTTTGAGCTATTCGCCGCGCCGATGACGAGGAGTAAGTCTACGCTGCCGACCATCTCTTTAACCGAGTTCTGACGGTTTTGTGTCGCATAGCAAATGTCTTCCACATCCGGCCCATCAATATGCGGGTAGCGTTTGCGCAAGGCAGTCACGATGCCGGCTGTATCATCGACACTCAGCGTTGTTTGTGTCACGAAAGAAAGCGGCGTACCCTCAGGGATATCAAGCTTGGCAACGGCTTCGACCGTATCGACTAGGTGCATCGGTTTGTCGACGCGCCCCATGGTACCAACGACTTCAGGATGTCCCTCATGTCCGATAAGGATGAGCGTATGGCCTTCTGCTTCATAGCGGCGCGCTTGGTAATGCACCTTCGTGACTAGCGGGCAGGTCGCGTCAATTGCAGGCATATTACGGCGTTCGGCCTCCAGTTCTACCTTGCGGGCGATGCCGTGGGCGCTGAAAACGGTGATGGCATTATCGGGTATTAGATCAAGCTCTTTTACGAAAATGACGCCCTTGGATTTTAAATCTTCGACGACCCATTTATTATGTACGATCTCGTGGCGCACATAAACAGGGGCGCCGTAAAGCCTCAAGGCTTCTTCTACAATGTCGATAGCGCGTACAACGCCGGCGCAAAATCCACGCGGTTGAGCGAGGAGGAGGGTGACAGGTTCATTATTCATCATGGGGCGTAGTCTAGTACGAGTTACGTCTCATGAGAAGCACCAAGATAGGCGCTAGATTGCATTTCCATCAATCGCGAGACGGTGCGTTGGAACTCAAAGCTGCCATCGCCCGAAGGGTAGAGCTCCTCCGCCGGCGCATCTGCACTGCAGATAAAGCGTGCTTTATGCTCGTATATCGCATCAATCAGTAGCACGAATCGTTTGGCTTCATTGCGGTTGTCCGTTGTCATCTTAGGGATGTCGGTCAGGAAGATCGTGTGGAATTCACACGCGAGTGTGTTGTAATCTTCAGCGCCGAGGGCTGCTTCACAAAGTTCAGAGAAACTCGCCCATGCCATGCCATCTGCCGTTTTAGCTAAGATGATGTCGCGCCCTTTAACATGCAGAATGCTGGCTTGTGCAGAGTGTTGCGTTAGCGAGTTGAATAGCTTCTCCATCGGTTTAATGTTTTTTGCAGGTTGGAAGTAAACATCGCTTCCGCGCAGTTTTTCTAGGCGATAATCCGTATCGTGATCCAGTGCGAGAATCTCGAAGCGTTGTTTAAGTAAGGCAATACACGGCAAGAAGGAATCGCGTTGTAAACCATCTTTATAAAGCCCATCGGGTGGGCGGTTGCTGGTGGTAACGGTAATCACCCCTTGCTCTACCAGTGCTTCAAACAAGCGTGAGAGGATCATCGCATCAGCAATGTCATGTACCTGAAACTCATCAAGGCAGAGCACTTGGCACGTGCTGGCGAAATCTTCGGCGATAATGGGGAGGGGATCATCTTCGCCTGGGTTTGATTCGCGGAATTCGTACAGTGCTTCGTGAATTTCCGTCATGAAGGCATGGAAGTGAATGCGACGTGTGAGGATGGACTTGGGAACATGATCGTAAAACAAATCCATCAGCATGGATTTGCCGCGCCCGACATCGCCCCATAGGTAAATGCCTTTAATAAATCGTTCGTGATTTTCGCGATTGAGCCAGCCCATAAAGGAGAAGGGCGTTTTAGGGCGATGTTGCAAATCATACAAAAGCTCTTCAAAATGCGCGATAATTTCGCGTTGTGCGAGGTCATCTCGCCAACCGTCTACGGTTAGCAATGCTTCATAAGCTTGCGTTAGAGATTGATTTTGCGTATCAGCCATAAGGTATGGTTAAGGTCATTAATAATGTTCAATCTTTACGCGCCGAACTGGGTGAGCGCAAGAGGGCGGGTGAGTCTATCGGCTTTGTGCCGACAATGGGCGCATTGCATGAGGGGCATTTGTCACTGGTGCGCAAAGCGCATGCCCATGCAGATACAGTCGTCGTGAGTATCTTTGTCAACCCGACGCAATTTGCGCCCGATGAAGATTTTGATACCTACCCGCGCACCGTAGAGGCCGATACAGCTAAGCTGGAAGCGGTGGGGGTGGATATTATCTATCTACCAACTGTTGAGAGCTTATATCCTAATGGTGCGGTGATTAGCATAAAGGGGGAGCCGTCTTTGACGCAAAACCTATGTGCCAAATATCGCCCGGGTTTCTTCGATGGGGTGGCGACGGTGGTTTCGCGCCTATTCGCACAAGTGCAGCCAGATACGGCTATTTTTGGCGAGAAGGATTACCAGCAACTTCAAGTCATCAAGCGCATGGTGGCAGACTTAGCGTTGCCGATTGAGATTGTCGGTGCGCCGATCGCTCGTGAGGAGAGTGGCTTAGCTCTATCGTCACGCAATGCCTATTTGAGTGAGGAAGATCGAGCTATCGCGCTCAGACTCCAGCAAATGCTGCAGCAGGTGGCGGCGGAAGTTCAATCGAAGCCGGTTACCCAAGTGCTCGGGCAAGCCAAGGCGGCGCTTATTGCACAAGGCTTCCGCAGCGTCGATTATGTGGAGCTGGTGGATGCACAGAGCTTGCAGCCGATCACTGACTTAAATGATTCTGCACGCTTGCTTGCGGCGGTTTGGCTTGGTAAGACTCGCCTCATTGATAATATTGCCGTGGAGCCTACTCATGAATAAAGACCAAATTATTGCAGAATTTGAAGCGGCAGAAGCCATTTTAAATGGCCATTTTATTCTCTCCTCAGGCCGACACTCTGATACTTACTTGCAGTGCGCGCGTGTGCTGATGGAGCCAACTCGTGCGACGAAACTCGTGGCAGCTTTGGTCGAGAAAATGAAAGCCACAATCGATGTGGATGTAATTGATATCGTCGCAGCTCCCGCTATGGGCGGCCTAGTCGTCGGTTGCGAAGTGGCGCGTCAACTTGGTAAGCCTTATATTTTCTGCGAACGTGTAGAGGGTAAATTCGCCTTCCGTCGTGGATTCGATATGAAGCCCGGTGCGAAGGTGCTCGTAGTAGAAGATGTGGTTACGACCGGCCTATCGTCACGCGAGGCGTTTGACTGTATCGCGCAGGCAGGCGGCGAGGTGGTTGCGGAAGTGTCCTTGGTCGATCGGAGTAATGGGAAAGTTGATTTAGGTGTACCATTCGTTCCGCTATTGGCGATGGAAGTTGTTTCTTACGAAGCTGATAGCTTGCCAGAGCATTTGCAAGGTACCGAGGCTTATAAGCCAGGTAGTCGTGGTTTGAAGACTGCTTAATTCAATAGATTAATAAATTTTAAAGGGGCTGACACCTAACATTTAAATTGTTAGGAGTTATTGATGTATATAAAGCATTGTAAGTTATCGAGAAATAAGCAGTTAGAGTTGATAAAATATTTCATTGCGGGTTCTACGG
>JAQXAR010000031.1 GCA_029252805.1 Rickettsiales bacterium | reverse complement strand
AGCATTTTAATCTGTTCTTGAAAGAATGTGAGTGGAGGTTTAATATGGGCACACCAAGTGACTTACTGGCAGACCTGAAAAAGTTGCTCAAAGAATATTATTAGGTGTCAGCCCCATATAGAATTATCAGCATCTTCTTATTTAATTCGCATAATATCCCGGCAAAGAATTATAATACACTGTTCTGTAATGATTAATCGGCATAATATGCTGCGTCCCAGTATAATAGTTCAAGGCTGTCGCTGTTTCTGCGCCAAAAATTGCATCTGCTTTCAGTCCGTAATCTTTCTGGAAGCGCTTGATTGCTTCACGCATTTCAGGGCGCATCGCACCATTGACTAAGTAGGTTGGATAATAACCAATCACCGCTAAACGCTCTTGTACATTGAGAATATTTCCCTGCAGGTCACTATTCGTTACCAGCGGATTCTCTTTCTCACCGTCATATTCAGCAATATCTTCTATTGTTACATCAGCCCCCGCAAAAGCAGCGCTTCCGAACCACATTGAGGCTAAAGCTATCAACGTTATTTTTCCTAAAACTTTCATCTCGAACCCTTAAAAGTTAATCATCTCATCTAAAATATCAGATAATTATAAAGTAAAAGTTAATATATTAGGAACTACTTACATTTATTAGGAACTCAATTCCCTCTATACTCACCCGCCCTCTTACGTTAAAAAGAATTCATGGCAAAACCAGCTCTCACTTACCATTGTAATGCATGTAGCAACACCACCTCCAAATGGGCTGGTAAATGCGAGGCATGCGGCGGATGGAATACGATTGACCAGAAAGAAACCGCTGGAAGCGCGCCAAAAGGCCTAAGCAAAGGCAAGGGGCGCCGCTTAGAACTCGTCGCCTTAGATGGCAAACAAGCAGAAACTCCGCGCCAAGCCATCGGCATTCACGAACTAGATCGCGTGCTCGGTGGCGGAATCGTTTCAGGCTCTGCGGTACTCATTGGCGGCGACCCTGGCATCGGTAAATCGACGCTACTCTTACAAGTGGCCGCTAAGATTGCTTCAAACAACTTACGTTGCTTCTACTTCTCTGGTGAGGAATCAACTGGACAGATCCAGCTACGCGCCAAACGGCTTGGGCTAGAGCAAAGCAAGGTCACCCTCGCTACCGCCACTTCTGTACGCGACATTATCCATACGCTCGAAAAAGATACACCGGACTTGGTGATCATTGACTCCATTCAAACCATGTATGTCGATAACATTGACGCCGCGCCTGGCACGGTTACACAAGTTCGCTCCTGCTCTAACGAGCTTATCCGTTTTGCCAAACAACATAATTGCGCTGTCTTTCTTGTGGGACATGTCACGAAAGATGGTCAAATTGCAGGCCCGCGCGTATTAGAGCATATGGTCGATACCGTTCTGTATTTTGAAGGCGAACGTGGCCATGAATTCCGTATTTTACGCGCCGTTAAAAACCGCTTCGGGGGTACGGACGAAATTGGCGTATTCGAAATGCGTGATACGGGCTTAAGCGAAGTTGCGAATCCTTCCGCCCTTTTCTTAAATGAACGCGACCAACCGGTAAGCGGCACTGCAATCTTTGCCGGCATGGAAGGCTCGCGCCCTTTGCTGGTCGAAATTCAAGCCTTACTCGCCCCTACTCCCATGGCCAATCCGCGGCGTGCTGTGGTTGGCTGGGATAGCGGAAGGCTCGCCATGCTGCTCGCGGTGCTCGAAACGCGCTGCGGCATCGCCCTACATGATAAGGAGGTGTATTTGAGCGTTGCAGGAGGCTTACGCGTCAGCGAGCCCGCCGCTGATTTAGCCGTTGCCGCCGCCTTACTCTCTGCCCTCACAGACATCCCCACTCCCGAAGGCGCCATCTATTTTGGCGAAGTCGGCCTATCCGGCGAGATCCGCAAAGTGAGTCGCGCTCCCGCACGGACCAAAGAAGCTGAGAAACTCGGCTTCAAAAAAGCCTATATGCCCAAGTCAGAGCAGAAATCGGGATTACAATGCACAAGCATTTCCCACTTGGCTGACCTTAACCCCCTTTTCTCAATCACCTAATACGTCACCCTCATATATTCTGCCTGTGAGAAAGCCGCTCCTTATTTTTGCAGTGGAATTCACAACTGAAACTGTCTAAGACAGAGACTATGATTGAAGCTCAATTTAACATGTTTGATGCAGCGGTACTGATTGTTATGCTGCTTTCCACCATGCTCGCTTTCTTTCGCGGCTTTGTGCGCGAATTCCTTTCACTCGGTGCATGGGTGGGTGCGGGTGCGATTACCGTCTATCTGTTTGATGATGTCGCTGAATGGATCAAACCCCATACTAAACAAGACATGGTGGCCTACTTGATTGGCGGCGTAGGCACGTATATTGTCGCCTTACTCAGCTTCTCCATCGTGAATTCGACGATTATTCGCTATGTCAAATCAGCCGAAGAAATCGGCATGTTCGATAATTTCCTCGGCATGATGTTCGGATTGCTGCGTGGTGGATTTATCATCTCATTAGGCTATCTCGTGCTCTCACTTGTGATTGATAACGAAAATCCACCGCTTTGGGTGAAACAGGCTATGACCCAACCTTACGCGCAAAAAGGCGCCATCATGCTCGCCAATGTGGCTCCGGGTTATTTAGAAGATATTTCGAGCCTCGGCGAAAAACTTGAAGCGCAAACCAAAACCGTCGGTAACAGTGACGACGACAGTGACAGTGACGGCGAAGTAAATCTTCTCGAAGCGGGTAGCAACTTGCTCAAAATGAATCAGGATAAAGGCTACTCCGACAATGAACGCCAGCTCCTCGAACAGATCATGAAGTCTCGCGAGTAAACCCGTCAACCACCAAATTTTAGACAAAAGAAAACCCCACTTGAATCTAAAGTGATTCTCGTGAGGTCTCTACGCAACTTGGCCTTCAATACTTAGGACAAAAAATCCCTAAGCATCCTTTCCCTTGGTTGCATTTGCATCTTCCGGGTGGTGGTGGTGGTGGTGGTTTTACCACAAACCCTACTTTCAAGAAGAACGAGGAGATGAATAACAAAATAATTTTTCGCATGATAGTAGATTTTAAGTTACGAAATAATTTATAAAGGGGCTGACACCTAACATTTAAATTGTTAGGAGTTATTGATGTATATAAAGCATTGTAAGTTATCGAGAAATAAGCAGTTAGAGTTGATAAAATATTTCATTGCGGGTTCTACGG
>JAQXAR010000030.1 GCA_029252805.1 Rickettsiales bacterium | reverse complement strand
GGGTTTGTTATGAAACGCATCCTTGCATTATATGATGCTCGTGGCGGAGTAGCTCAGTCGGTTAGAGCAGCGGAATCATAATCCGCGTGTCGGGGGTTCGAGTCCCTCCTCCGCTACCAAATTTAAGATTATAATTCCGCTACTTACGTCTAATCCACATTTAGATATTGTGAATTGCTAGACACTTTTTAGAGATTGCTAGACACTTTTATATTCTCAGAAGCCTCTAAAGTATCTACTTTCTCATCACTACCACAAGCGCGATGGTCGCTATGTCGCCTGCCTATGCAAGCGAAACTGATGTGATGCAAAAATTCCTGATTGATGATGCAACGCCCTATATTGATGTTCGTTATCGTTTTGAACATGTGGATCAGGCTGGTTTTGGCAAGGATGCGAATGCCTCAACTCTACGTACCAAGCTAGGATATAAAACCGGTACGTTGGAAGGTTTTAGCGGAGTCGTGGAAATTGAGAATGTCGCAGAAATGGGCGGTGAAACCTATAATGATACGATCAATGGTAAGACGGCATATCCTGTTGTTGCCGATCCGGATGGGACGGAAGTGAATAAAGCCTACCTTCAGTTTACTGGTATTGACGATACCGTATTGCGCGTAGGCCGTCAGGATCATAACCTCGATAATCAGCGTTTTATCGGCACGGTCGGCTGGCGCCAGAATGATCAAATGTATGATTCAGCGGCGATTATCAACAGCTCATTGCCGGATACGACGTTGGTCTATAGCTATGTCGATAATGTGAACCGCATCTTTAGCGATGACCACCCTTTTGGAGATTTGGACACAAACACTCATGTAATCAATGCTTCTTACGATGGTTGGGATTTTGGTAAACTGACCGGTTATGGTTATCTGATCGATTTGGATGATGCGGCAGTGGCTGGACTTTCCTCCAAAACCTTCGGGGCACGTTTTACGGGTTCTACTCCCATCGATGAGAATGTGAAGCTTCTTTACACTGCAGAATATGCGCGTCAGAGCGAGCATGGAGATAATCCAATCGATTACAGCGCTGATTATTATACGCTGGAAGGCGGGTTGGCTTATGCTGGGTTGACGGCCAAAGCCGGGTTCGAATCATTGGGAAGCGATAATGGCGGCACGGTGTCGTTTCAAACGCCTTTGGCAACTCTCCATAAATTTAACGGTTGGGCGGATAAGTTTTTGGCCACTCCGGCGACAGGTTTGGAAGATATCTATGGTTCGCTATTTTATAAGGCGTCTGGCACCGGAAGTGAGATAGTTGACGGCACCACTTTTGGTGTGATCTATCACGACTTTTCAGCGGAAACCGGTGGGGCCAATTATGGTAATGAATGGGATGCCGTTATCAAGCGTAACTTCATGGATCACTATAGCGTGATGCTGAAATATGCCGATTACGATGCAGACACTCTCTCGACCGATACTGAAAAGTTCTGGTTCCAATTAGGCGCAAAGCTCTAAGAATCTGTTAATTACCCCCTATAGATTGCGCTCTGAATAATGCGATAAGATTCTCTATTTTGGGCAGGATGGTGGAAGCACTATCCGTCTTGATGGATTTACAGGAGTGCTCACTGCTGCTGATTTCGATTACTAATATTTCAATCAGATAACGCTATTTCAAAATAGGAACGATGCTTGAGTAATCATCCGTCCATAATGGGCTGGTCTCAGTATCGGTGATTTGTTCATATTCTAAGGCCTCAAAGACCGGCAACCATGGCGAATCTTTGCGGACCAAAAACATCCATTCACCTGCGCCATCATAAGGGAATTCAGGATCGTATTCGAAACGTTTATGATAGGCCAATACTTCGTGTTCTTGTGCGACACGTGCGAGTATACCGCTCAAATCAGTATGCCGGCTTATGATATTAAAAGCGAGAAACCCTTGGTTCTTATCCAGTTTATCAAGATAGGTGCCGATCGCTTCGGCAGTAAGTAAATGCACGGGAATCACGTTGGAGTTGAAGGCATCCAGAACGATTAACTTATAATGGTTAGAAGGTCGTTCCGCTATTTTATGACGGCCATCGCCCAGTGTGATGTTAGGCTTTCCCGCACAATCACGCAGGTACGTAAAGAGGTCCGGATCTTCTGCTATTTTGACGACTAGCGGATCAATTTCAAAAAAGTCGATCACTTGATTGGGTGCGGCGGTGCAGGCTAGCATGCCAGTTCCTAGGCCAATGACGCCAAAGGGCTTGTCGAAGAAATTCTTCGGTGCGCGTGCAATGAGCTGTTTTAAATTATTGTTCACATAGAGCTCATGTCCGGGAAAGGTCGGTTGATGTCCTTGCAAGGTGCTACCTATTTGAAGGTCACGCCTGAAAAATGGGTAGCCTAAGTCGATCACTTCTTTCACTCCGAAGAAATTACGCGCTTTATATTGGGCTGGGTAATCTTTGTTTTCAGTCCAAGTGATAAGGATCGAAGCCGCAATGGTAGTACATCCCCCAATCAACATAAACTTGCGCAGATTAGACATGCTTGCGCGTGTCGCAAATTCATGCGCTAGGGGCACGCTGAGTGAGAGTAAAAGGATAAAGGGGTATTCGTAAATATCGTTGAAAATGTAAGGAGCGGTGGTCGTAAATAATCCGCCTAATGCTCCACCCACTGCCAACCAGAAGTAATAGGAAGCTAAATATTGGGGAGCAGGTTTTTGCTGAGCTACTCGTCCGTGACAATTAAGAGCGACCACAAATAAACACAATAAACAGATTCCGATTTGTAGCATATAGTAGTGGTTCGCATAAAAATGCGAGACGAATGCAAAGACATAACTTGCCAACAAAAAGACCAGCGCGCAGGCCGGGATATGTAAATGCTGAGCGGTGCGTATCCACCCCCTGCTATTGCGTGAAAATACAATCGTAAAGCTTAACAGATACAGCGCTAACGGAGTGACCCATAATAAAGGAATAGGGGCGATATCTGTGGTGATAAATAAGGTGGTGCTTAGGAAGAGCGAGGAGGGGATAAAGCCATAAAACACAATGCGCAGGATCTGCGAGAGCGGTAGTTGTTTACCCAAGTCACTTTTCTTCAACTGCGGTTCAGGTTTTCCTAAACGGTATGTGGTGAGGGTGAGCAACGCGATAAGCCCATAGAATAAGAGGCTCCAGTAAAACATTTGCTCCTGTAGCGGTAGCAACCATTCGATTAGCAAAGGGTAACTTAGCAGGCCGAGTAAACTGCCGATATTACTAATGCCAAACAGGAAATAAGGCGATGTTTGCTTCACCTCATAATACCAACGCTGCAGTAATGTAGCATTGGCCGATAGCAGTAGGTAGGGCAGGCCAATGGTGATGACTAAGGTCGACAGAACCCATTGTTCCGGTGCGGTATTTTCTACGCTATGCCAGACATGAAGTGAGAGTGGCAATGACACGAGCACTGCCGTAATCATCAACCCAATATGCAGTTGGCTCTGCCTTTGAGCGCTCATATAAGAGCTACTAAGCGTCGCGTATCCATATCCAACCAGCAAAAGGAGTTGGAAAAATAACATCGATGCGACCCACACTGCGGGCGCGCCGCCAACATGAGGTAGGAGTGCTTTGGCCAGCATTGGCTGCACAATAAAGAGTAAAAATGAGCCAAGTAAGATGGCTAGAGGGAATAAAAATCTCATAGGAGAATAAGATTAAGGGCAGAAAGGAGGGGGGCTTGGGACAGAACATTCTTCAGAAAGGAAAGTCATACTCAGTGCGCCTTTGGATGATAATACAACCACTGCTGCGCCGCCTGCTGCTGAATATTTCGTTAACGCACGAATGGCCTCGCGGCGATCAATCTCGTCGTCGTCACCCTCGACAGTTTCATCTGTCGTGCATTGGGTGGCGTCTTCATCAGTCGAAACGTCATCGTTGCTTAATGGGAGCGTTTTATCATTCGTATCAGCCATTCAGATGAAACCCTAAAAATGTGATTGTTCAAACCCCAATCTTAGCAGTTTTCACGGTTGTGAGTCAATTTGCAAAAGAGCAGTTAATCTGTGTGAATAATATTCATATAGCGATTCATCGTAATAGGGTGCAGCTCTTGTGGTGCTGCCTCGCCGCACCAATGAATCCGCAGGCGTAACTCCTCTGGCTTCTCTGTACCAAAACCGAATAACCTTCGCGGATCATTTTGTGCAGAGAGTCCGTTCGAGCCAGTGACATAGCGCGTCTGCGTTTTTGGTTGACCATTGACGCGGTAGGAGAGGGTCGCTTTCGTGCCGATTGCATCTCGGTTACAGCTCTGCCCGTTGCCGGTGAGATGCAGCCCTAACCAGTAAGGCGTGGCGGATTGGGTGTTTTTATACAGTGATGGGGCGTGTGTCATGCGAGTGACGATTGCATCTAAATCTCCATCATTATCAAAATCGGCGAGCGCGACGCCTTTGCTATTATCGAGTGTGTCCCAGCCAACTGTTTCGGCTACATCGATAAAATTCGCATTTCCATCATTGAGCCAGACACGTTTGGCTTCTTTCGGATAAATGCACTCGCCGCGCATATCCGGCCAGTTATCGGCGTAACCATGCGTATTAGGCGGCGTAAACTCAACTTGAAACATTTTATAGACGTAATCGGCGCATTGCGCTTTTGGGTTTTCATCATAAGCATTATCAAGCCAGCCGTTCATTTGCAGCACATCCAGCGTTCCGTCACGGTTGAGATCACCTACCGCCGCGCCCCAGCCAAATCGTCCGTGATTGAAAATATTGGAGGCAAATGCTTGATCCACAAAATTGGCGGCATCGGGCATCAGGCTGCCTTGGTTGATCCAAAGCATTGAACCTTCTGGCACCTCTTTTTTATGCATGTTCGAGACGTAAATATCCTCAAACCCATCCGCATTAAAATCGGCGAAGGAGGCGTTCATGCCGCGGTAAGTATCCTTTCCGAGTTGATGTTTCTTCCACCCGCTGATTTCCGAAAAAGCCTTGCCCTGCATGTTAATGAGTAGCTTATCCGGCCCCGCGGTATTGGCAAAATAGAGGTCAATCCAGCCATCATTATTGACGTCGCCTGTGCCGATATCGAGCGTCCAGCGGTGGGAATCTTCTATTCCCCATGCAGCATTATCTTGAATGTTGAAACCTTCGCCATTATGCAGGAATATTCGGTTTTCTCCGCCATTACGTGCATCAAATGGATTGCGCCGCATTATGTTAATGGGGCGTTTATCGGATGCATTCTCAGCTTTCGGTAGGGCGAAGAGGTTTAACGGTACATCCTCATCATAGTCGAGATGATGCGCTGAAAGTGTGCCGCCAATGATCAGGTCGAGTTGTCCATCGCGGTTGATATCCAAAACATTAGCCGTAGCGCTGTTGAGGTAATGGTTCAACCCTCTGGTCTGTGTAATATTGGTGAAATCTAACGTACCCGTTTCGACCAGTTGGTTTTGTAGTAGAATGGGAGTGCCGCCATAGCGCACGAGTAGTAGATCTTTATCGCCGTCATTATCCTCGTCAAACCATAGCGCATCCATAGGAACGCCTTCGGAAGTGGGGTTTTGTCGCAACGTGTTGAGGGCAGGAATCGGGTGTTTGGTAAAGCGAAAACCTCCCTGATTCAGATAGAGTTGCGCGCGATCTTCATTGGCTTTGAGCGGTAAGGTGAGGAAGATATCCGGCAGTCCATCTTGATTGACATCGCTAACGGCTACAGCATCTCCCATGGAGAAGAACCATTTTCCCACATGCTGGATACGTGGATCCACTTGCGATGAAAGTAGGGTTCCGGGATGTGCGGAGATTCCGGTTTGTTTGAACGGAATCTCGTCGAAGGTAAAGGAAGTCGCGGGAGAGTTCGTTGGCATATTCGAAACAATTAGCGTCTGGTAGAGAGTATAGGCGCCTATCGCCAAACAGAAGATAACCGCTGCCGGTTTCCCTTGTGCCAATAAACGCTTGGGGATGGTTTCAAGCGTCTGCTTTTGTTGTAACCACATCCATCGTAATGCGAAATAGAGCGCGCCTGCATAGAATAAGGTGAAGGTAAACTGCGCCATATGCAGTAGGAAATCGAAGCAGACCACAGCGAGGGCCATGCCCATCTGCCCCTTCCAGCCATGGGGCGAGGTTTTAGGATCTGTCAGCATAAAGAAGGTGAATAAATAGAAGGCTGGATTGCGCAAAACGCCATCGACTAAAGCCAAGGGTGGGATCGTCGTATCCAGCACATAGCTTCTTAAATAGAGCTGTAATCCGTAAAATAGCAAGAAACTGCACGTCAGCGCGACTCGTGAAATATTGAAAAGAAAGATACTAAGTGCGGTGAAGATAAAGAAAAATACCATCACTGCTTGCCCGCCCCATTGCGATGCGGAGGCGGGGCTGATTAATCCATCTGCCCATAATAAACACGCCACTAACCCGAATAGACCCGGGTTGAAAATATGTTTGCCTTCCGCCGTGATGAGGTACTTTGAGCCGATAGCGAAGAAAATAGGGATCGCACCTAGCCAAATTGTATGCGCGAAATTGGTGAGAATCGACAGCCCAAGGCAGGTAATCACCGCGCTCATTGGGAATAATATACCACGCCCGGGGCGTAAAATTCGATGCAATAACATGTCCGTCGCGCAGCCTACTAGCAGGATAAATCCGACCTGCTCGGGCGTTTTATTGATGCCTAGAAAGGCGATGCCGATGGTTAAGAATATCGCAAGTAGCACCGCTACTCGGATTCTGGGGTCGCCTATTCCATGGTAATTATCCCAGTGTAGCGCGCTCATTTTAAAGATCCGTATCATGGCGAAAAATAAACCCAATGCCAAAGAGCAGAGCTATAAGTGCGAAAAAGGCTCTCAACCCATAGCGGCTATAAAGGGTTCCTTTATCGGCGGGCAGTGCAATAGAAATATCTTTAGCGCTTTGCTGTTTTAGGCCGATGGAATCAATGAGCCTGCCTCGTTCATCATAGACCGCGCTAATGCCACCATTGGCTGCGCGAATCAACGGTACTCCTTGCTCAATCGCGCGCATGCGCGCCATGTGTAAATGTTGGTAAGGGCCAGCACTTTTCGCAAACCATCCATCGTTGGTAATGCTGATTAAGAGGTCCGGTTGTTCGTCGAAAAAGGCGTGCCGACTGAAAATGGCTTCATAGCAAATGAGAGGGCCAATTGTAATATCACCCGGTAATGTCAGTGTTTTTTTCTCCAAGCCGGGGGTGAAATCTAGCTTTCCGGGGATGACTTTCTTGATGGGTAGGATATTTCTAAAGGGCACATATTCGCCGAATGGAACGAGGTGGTGCTTATCATAATATTGTACGTCCCCTTTTGCCGTAATGGCGGCTAAGCTGTTCCATAGTTTGTAGTTTTCTTTGCGAGTGCCTTCACCGCGTACCGTGCCTAGGAGGAGGGTGCTCTGCGGCTGTAGCATTACTGCTAATGTGTCAATCCACTCGCTCTCTTTTTCTAGGACATAAGGAAAACTCGACTCTGGCCAAACGACTAAGTCGATGGGGTGGTCGCTTGGCTCTTGGGTCATGCGTGAATATTCATTTAAAGCGAGCTCTTTATTCCACTTGCGTTCTTTTGCTACATTGCCTTGAACCACTCTTGCGGTGATGGTTCGGGTGATTTCGGGGGTGTTTGAAACGCGCATATATCCCCAGATGCAGAGTGTGCAAAGCAAAATAGTGCTGATTCCAACAACGTAGCGAGCATGCTTTAGTTTATAGAATAAGAGGATCGGTAGGGTCGTAAACAATACTGTCAGCAGGTTCAATCCATAAATTCCGACGAGCGAGGCGGGCTGCTGGAGTATCTCATCTACGGATAGACTGTAACCAATTGCATTCCATGGAAACCCGGTAAAAGTATAACTGCGTGCAAGCTCCGAGAGCGCCAAAAGGATAGCGAAAAGGATAATGCGGGCGGTGACTGCTGGAACGTGAATCCTCTGGGTTATGAGATGATACGTTAGCCCCGCCAATCCGTAATAAATTCCCAGAATGGTTGAGAGGCCAAGCGTGGCAAAAGGGATCATCCATGCAAATCGTGTCGAGTCTACGAGCAAAGAGAGTGCGATCCAATAAGTGCCAGATAGAAAATACCCTAGCCCAAACCACCAGAGGGTAAAGAAGGCTGCTTTCCATGTTTTACTGTGATCAAGCAGATAAAATAGCAGGCTGAAAACGGGAATCAGCAAAAAGGTGAGAAATGTCGGTGCCAAGCTCGCCATCGCGCAAGTGCCCATTAACATCAAGAATACGCAACGCTTCCAACCAGAAAGTTTTGTTAATTTTGCAAGTAATGTCGGGGAATCCATGCAGTGGTTGTAGAGGAGTGCTATAGGCAATTCAAGAAATGGAGGGAGCTTATTTTAAGCAGTATCTTCTTATGTACCCATCATATCCGAAGAGACTCACATCCTCGGCATCTGTTTGGGTTAATCAAGAGTTGGCGGCTTTTACATGAACCGCTGAAGGCGATCTTTGTGAAAGGCAATAAACTGTTCCCAGCCCCTGATGCTGAAGAGCTTGCGCAGATAGTGGCGGCGTCTTTTAGGCTCCATTAGGAAGCGGATAATATATGTTTTTAACCACATGAAACTGTCGAAATGTTTCTGAGTGCTGGGGCGTCCAAAATTACGAACAGCCTTGGTTGCCCATATATTCGATGGCGCGCTTAGTTGCTCGTTTTGGCTCCCAAATATCCAGTGAGATAATGCATCAAGCCCATCGACCCTAGCTAACAGGCCATGTTGATCGAATGTCTGCCGTGCTTTTGTGAGTGTTTCTGCATCAAGTGCGCGTTGGAAATAGTGGTGGTCGACGCAGGTCCTCAAGTTTAAAAGCGTGCGGGCATAAAGCTGAGATTCGATCTGTCCGTGGATGATATGATGGGTAAAGCGATCTGCTGGCGAAGGGAGGCGTATTCCCGTTATGCCGCTGGGTAAGGAGCGCTCTAATATTGTGTGGGCAGGCAGTATTTCATCTGCAATTTTATCCCCAATGCGTTTATGAAGTTCGATGCGGAAGGGAAGAACTGATCCTTCAATCACGGGTAAATGATGGTGATCCTCAAAAGTGGCATCATTGGCGGTATTTGATACTCCGCCACGGGCGAATAAGAGTTCTGCCGCATCATCGACTCTGCTTTCGGGAACGAGGATATCCAAATCACTAATAAAGCGGTGGGCTGGATCCTGATAATAAGGGGCTATAATTTCGGCGCCTCCTTTGAGGATTACGGCGTCAATTCCTTCTTGGTGGAATAATTCTCCGAGGGTAATTAATTCCTGTTTAGCTTCCTTATTGCGCCTCGCATTCTCCGAATAGAGAAGAGAAAAATAAAGCACAAGGTCGTGCGGGATAGTCTTCTCTAACTCCGGATGCAGGGTAAAGGCGCTTTGGACGATCGTGTGCACCTGATGGTTATTTGCGATTTGCGCTAAAGTGTCAGGATTGCTTTGGGTTAGCTCTTCTTTGAGGGTAGGGGGAAGTTTTCCGCCCAGTGCGGCTAAGATTAACCCCATCATCGCGCGATGCGGGGTGGAGCGGCAAGGCTGCAATTCAAGTTTCACGTTAGGAGTTCCAAGCATGTTTGAATCGAATAACCTGAGGAGGAGTAGTTTAAGGCATAAGCGGGGGCGTGATTGAGCAACCGCGCCATCGGGCGGATGGAGGGGTGTTCGCGATTGGTGCGTCCTCCCGCTTCGATAAGCTTGTGCAGCGCCGTTTCAGGCGAAAGACGTGTGAGGCTATTTTGGTTATTTTTATCAAAATAGGGGAAAATAATGGCCGAAACATTTGCGCGTGTGCCAAGCGGGAGAGAGTTTGGAATATTGCGATAAATAACGCCCTTTCGCGGTAGTTCTTCGGGCGCAGAGGCTTCAAATCCGAGAGACTTCGCTTCGGCTAAATTCCAGGCTCCCTGTTTTAATGCTAGGGGGGCGGGGAAGGATATCACGCTCTGTCCCTCTTTATGTAAAGGCAGAAGGTCATCTGCCAGATAATCAAGCCCCGCTGCGACAAGTCCTGCGGTTAAAGTGGATTTTCCATAGCCGCTTTTATGGGTGATGATGAGGCAGTTTTTCGTAGTATTTGCGACGCACCCTGCATGTAGTAGCGCTCCTGTTTCGGTTGTGCCGCATAAGATAGTTGCGACTTCGCGCAGAACTAAATTGCGCGCCATGTCACGGTTGCACTGCTCCCATACGGGATGCTGATCAACAAAAATTCCGAACCCATCGTCGATGCTGCTGATGCTGATGATTGTGGCTGTCTCGTTCGGTTCTTCGCATTGGTAGTGCTGCAGGGCTTCGAGTAAGTGGCTTGTAAGCATCTGATCTGCGCATTTTATCGTAACGAATTGCTGGCCGTAACCTAGCGTGAATGTGTCGTAAGGTTTCCGCAGAGGCTGATAGATGACGGGATTAGGGAAGGGCGGCTTGTGGGTGTCTAGCAGCCCGGCGGTTTTCCAGCTTTGCGTAATGTCCACATAGAGGGAATCAGCTTCTCGCTCGGACAGTTCGAGTTCCCCGGCCATTTGTTGTGCAATCTCGTGACGGTTTTTTCCTGCTTGTAGGTGTTGGTATAGGGTTAACCCTATGGCATTGGATAAGAGTATCGCGCCGGATATACGGGAGTGTAAGACATAACCTTCTCCTAGGGGTGCATATTCCAGTGCAGAAATATCGCTCGGTTCGTATGCGTTTAATAAGCTAGGGTTCATCTCTGAAGATGTATCATAATATTCGCAGACATCAAATGGGTTGCAAAAGAGAACCGTTCTTAAGTCGCGTGATTTTTGAGATTTGATTGCATTAGTAAAGCCCCGCTAAGGGGGAGGGCTTTAGAAGGTATAGGAATCAAAGTCTGCGGCGGTGATGTTTGTCACGCCATCGACTTGGATATCGCTACCATTAGCAAAGGTAATATGTGTGTTTCCACCACTGACAGAAATATTGAGCGCATTAAAATCAAACACATAATTAACGTCTATTTGGTACGTTGGTGTCAGGTCGATAAGGAAGAGTAAATCTGTTCCTTGTACGAAATCATAAACGCGTGCATCGACGACTGCATCATAAGGCGTAAAGGCAAAGGTATCGCTTCCAGCTCCGCCCCACATTTGATCTGCGCCTGAGGTGGCAACAAGGATATCATCCCCAGCTCCCCCAGAAAGTGCATCTGCAACCCCTGCATCAAATCCGCCTGTGCCGTCATAATTAACATCCACGATGAAGTCATTATCGTCGCCGCCATTGAGGGTATCTGCACCAGCGCCGCCTGATACGGTATCTTCACCGGTGCCGCCATCTAATGTATCAGAGCCGTCACCGCCACTGAGTGTATCGTTATTTGCTCCGCCATTGATATTATCGTCACCCGCGTCGCCAGAGATATCATCATTTCCGTTATCGCCGTTTAAGGTGTCATTATCATCGCCACCGAAGATTGTATCGTCACCTACGCCGCCTGTGACGGTGTCATTCCCGGTGCTTCCGTTAATCACGTCATTCCCGCCTTCGCCGTAGATGCCATCATTTCCGCTACCGCCATTCACCCCATCATTACCCTCGCCAGAGGTAATAAAGTCATTACCGGCGCGACCTAAGATAGTATCGTCGCCATCACCACCTGCGAGGGCATCGTTACCGACGCCGCCATCTAAAGTATCAGCATCATCTCCACCAGAGAGAGTATCGTTACCGACGCCGCCATTGATGGTATCACTACCAGCATCGCCGTTTAGGGTGTCGTTTTCTGCGCCCCCATCGATGATGTCATTACCGTTGCCGCCCGTGACCGTATCATTTCCGTCGCCGCCGTCGATGCTATCATTATCATCGCCGCCATCGAGCGTATCGTCACCGATTCCACCAAGAATGGTGTCGTTACCGGCGCCGCCACTGAGGCTATCATTTTCGCTAAATTCGTCATTGCCCCATTTTTGCGAAATGTAACCGTTAATCTGTGCCACTTCAGCAGTTGTTAGGGAGTCATTATAGAGCGCGAAATCTCCGATTTGACCTTCAAAATAATTATGCACGTTATTGGTATTGTCTTGTCCTAATTCATTGCGGGATCTGCCCCCGTTAGCACCAATGGTAATATTACCTGAATGGGCCGCTTGGGAATTGCCAATAGCGCCGACACCAATCACATTTCCATCTATATAAGCGGTGAAATCACCGCTAGTAGCGTTAAAGGAAAAACCCGCTGTGTAGGTAGAATTCGCGTCTATTGATGAGGAGAAGAAATAATCAAAATCATTGCCATAGTTTTTCCATGCACCCACATAGAAGTCACCATCGAAGATATAGAAGTTATAGCCATTTACCTGAGCGCCTTCTTCATAAATAAACTGACGGCTGCTAACATCGCTGCTCGTTGTAAAGTTCATAAAGATGCTACGCTCAGCGCCTGTAGAAAGGTTAATATCAGAAGAATTATCGATTTTTAGGTAATCATTCACTCCATCAAAATTGAGTGCATCTCGGCCATTAATCGTTACGAGGGTTGGTTGGCGTGCATCAGTATTTTGGTATGCAGTATTTCCATTTCCACTCGTATCAACGATGGATTGCACGCCTGCATCCAGCACAACACTGGCGCTATCTGAAGGAGAAAGCACCGCTGGCGCTCCAACAGGTGTGACGTAGGTTGTGTCACCACCGATTAACAAATCGTCACCCGCGCCGCCATCAATGGTATCGCCACCCGTGCCGCCGTTGAGAGTATCATTCCCGCTATTGCCAGCGACAGCCTCATCACCGCCATGGCCAACAAAATTATCGGACGAACTACTTAATGTAGTGGTGGCAGGCGCATTGGTATTAACATAATTGCCTGTCGCAACCGTAGTATTACCATCAAGCAAGGTAATATCATCTAACGTATTTGTGTAAAGCAAGCTTGTCGATCCCGCTTGCAGCGTAATGCTGCCGGCTTCACCGCCAACCGCTTGCCATGTATAAGTAGCGTCGGCACCGCCTGTATTGATCATTTCCCAGATATATTCAACGCCGCCATCACTATCGACGTTTTTCTTACCAACTGCTGAGACTGTAATAGCCATTACGGATTACCCTTGTTGTGTTTCTTCTTACAGTCTTAGTATGCAGTAAAAAGGTTAACGAGCGTTTACCTTTGGAAGCAATTAAGATAAAATTGTTGATAATCTGAAGTAATTTATCAGGGAAAGAATCTTGGAACGCACATCCTTAATCTGGCTTCGTTACTTGGTTTGGAGGGGGTAAATGCCTATTATGTCTCTTGCTCGGGTCTCTATTTTTACGCCTATACGCATGATTCTTATGTGACAGTTTGGTTATGAATGAGTCTCAAGTCTGATAGAAGTTTCAAAAGCAGTTATCACAGGTGATGCGCTGCTTGCTGGAGAATGCTACCCTGCATTTTTTGATCATTGTGGCTGATATGGCCGATCGCAAACCCCTTCACCTCGTTTCTTAAGGATCTTTGCGAACACACACACCTACGAGGGAAGATGCTTGTGACGTGCTGGAAACTAACCCTCCAGGGATCAACATTGAGATAGCACTTGTTGTAGGTGATAAGCTTCCACTAGAACTCCAATAACTGGTTGGGACGGTCAGTGAGAGTGCGGCTGCATTTGTGTTTATGATGGCCAATTCTGCCGCGGCAGGTAAATACCAATCGCCTTTGAGAAAGAGAGTCAAACCAGCGCAGGTATTGGCTGCAAGCGTATCGCCATAGGTCCCACTGAGTGTGTAAGTATTAGTATAGCCTGTGGTATCATTCGTTACGCCGGTCGCAACAGGTGTGCTTTTCCAGACACCGCCAGGCATGAAAATGCCAGATATGTACATGCATTTGTAGCCGTCCGGGCTGACGCCAGCATACGTGCTGCCATCGGTGCAGAGAGCTCCAGGGGCAGGGCTTGTCGATCCTCCACAGCTTTGGGCGCAGGTGACCGATGCGTCGCTATCTTTTCGGATGCAACGAATACCGTAATCGGTGGTAGCGACTACGTCTGACTGAACACCAGTACCTAGCTGCATTACTACGGCGGTTCCTCCTATGGCGCCTACGTTGGAAGACCAGTTGAATAATACTTCCGCTACGGGAGGGAGGCTACCATAGTTTGCCTGATAAACTACCAGCTCACCTATTGATGCTGAATACCAGTCTGATTTAGCATGACTCGTTTCAGCGACACAAGTACTGGCCGCAGGGTGGGTGTGTGCATCTCCTGCAAGTGCTGCTGTATTCGCCACACCATCTGTTGTGCTAGTAAAAGGTTCAGCTACACTGAGCGCTGTTGTAAATTTTCCTACAGGTGTAGCGGTGCTAATTTTATACATACAAACGTCGGAAACAGGATGTCTGCCAAAATAGACGCTTCCATCCACACATACGTCGCCGGGCGACGGAAAGGCGCTGCCTCCACAAGCTACTTCACAAGGAGTCGGAGGAGGGGTGCCGCTGCAGCTCATCGCGCTTCCAGCGCCGACTCGGACACATGAACCATCGACCGAGAAATTTCCTGTGCATGTTCCAAA
The DNA here is from genome assembly GCA_029252805.1 of Rickettsiales bacterium. Taxonomy (NCBI): domain Bacteria; kingdom Pseudomonadati; phylum Pseudomonadota; class Alphaproteobacteria; order Rickettsiales; species Rickettsiales bacterium. Next base: position 24,219 of record JAQXAR010000030.1, on the reverse strand, counting down.
AGAAGCGGTGCCGTTTTTGAAGCTCAGTGTATTTGCTAATGATATTGCGCCTACTGTAGCGGCGGTTGATACCGTGAAGTTATCCGCACCAGTATCTAAACCATCTAAGCCTGTATCCCCAATGATGAATTCATGAATATCGACTGGATCAATCTCAATAGGGCCAATCACACCGATATTGTTGGATTCACCATCAGCGAAGGTACGCGTATGTACTGTGTCGCCTCCCTGTTCGATCGTGATTGTATTCTCTCCCGCATTACCATCCAAGTTATAGTGCATATAGACTTCGCATGAAGCCGGCGGCACCGGCGGTGTTGGCGGAGGGGTGCCTGCTCCTCCTTTACATGTGCTCGGGTCCTCAAGGGCGCCCAGATCGATCGTAGCAGGCCATGTTTTAGCGGAGCCGAAAACCACATAAGATTCACCTGCTTCATTATTTCCACCCGGGGAGGCCCCTGATGCACCGATAATGATGTCATTAATTGTATCACCGTTGATATCTCCGGCAGAGGCAACAGAATAGCCTGCATAATTACCAAGAGCAGCCCCATCCAGCCGGAAACCCGTGGTTCCGTCAAGCGTGGAAAGATCTAGGCTCGAGGCAAAGGCGGTTCCTTTACCAAACACGACATAGGCTGAGCCTGCTCCGGCTCCGCCATGGCTGGCCTTAAACGCACCGATGATAATATCATCGTAAGTATCGTCATTGATATCACCGGCAGAGGCAACAGAGTGGCCTGTGAAAAACTCTACACCCAAACCGTCCATCTGGAAGCCCGTAGTGCCATTTAGCGTGGAAAGATCTAGGCTGGAGGCAAAGGCGGTTCCTTTACCAAACACGACATAGACTTCGCCTGCGTTGCTAATTGCGCCTGGATCTGCTTCATGCGCACCGATGATAATATCATCATAGCCATCGCTATTCATATCTCCGGCAGAAGCAACAGAATAACCCGCTCCATCACTAGGGTCAATACCATCCAACCGGAAGCCCGTAGTGCCATTTAGCGTGGAAAGATCTAGGCTGGAGGCAAAGGCGGTTCCTTTACCAAACACGACATAGATTTCGCCTGCGTCGGCATCACCACCTGGGTCGGCCCCAACCGCACCGATGATGATATCATCATACGTATCGCCATTGATATCGCCAGCAGAGGCAACAGAATAACCCGCAAAATCATTAATATCAATTCCATCCAGCCGGAAGCCTGTGGTTCCGTCAAGCGTGGAAAGATCTAGGCTGGAGGCAAAGGCGGTTCCTTTACCAAACACGACATAGACTGCACCTGCATCGGCATCGCCACCTGCGTTTACACCTACCGATCCGATGATCATATCATCATAGCCATCGCCATTCATGTCTCCTGCATTATAAACGCTTGTGCCAGAGCGATCATCTGCATCAATACCATCAAGGCGGAAGCCTGTAGTTCCGTCAAGTGTTGCGAGGTCCAGGATAGCACCAAAGGCGGTTCCTTTACCAAACACGACATAGGTTTCACCTGCACTGAGATCGCCGCCTGGATCAGCAGCTGGAGCGCCGATGATCAAATCAGCATAAATATCGCCATTGACATATCCTGCGCTTGATACAGTTAGGCCAGAGACATCATTCGCAGTAACTCCAGCAAGGGTGAAGCCTTCGGTGCCCGTAAGCGATCCAAGGTCCAAGCTTGTCGTCCATCCGCTTTTTTTGCCAAATACGACATAGCTTTCCCCTGCATCAGCTCTAGCGAGTGGGTCTCCCTGAAGTGCACCGATGATGATATCAGCATAATTGTCGCCATTAACATCTCCGGCAGAGGCAACCGATTGGCCAGATGAATCAAGCGCACTAATACCAGTAAGGGTAAAGCCGGCACCTACCGGGCAGCTATCCACAATAGCCGCGCATTTAGGCGAGCTGGCAACGCTATTCGTAATGGTGCACGTGCCCGCTTGGCAGGCTTTTTGTTCCCATGTCGTACCGTTACAGGCGCTATTACATGCCGGCGAACAGCCTTCACATAGGGTTGAAGGGATGTCGAGGGCACTCAGTTCATGCGCAGCAGAGAAACTCGCCGGTGAACCAAAGATAAGATAGCTCTGGCCATTTGAGACTTTGCCCGCAGAAGCGTTCTGCGCACCAATGAGTATGTCAGCATAACCATCGCCGTTAACATCCCCGGCTGCAGACGTAGACTGCCCACTACTGTCATTTGCTGCAATTCCATTTAAGACGGTACCAGTCGTTCCATTTAATGCGGATAGTTCAACAGTACTTGCCCACGCTGCTTTACCGAAGATGAGGTAACTTGCTCCTGATTTAGCACCATTAGGGGCGGCGCCATATGCACCAATCATCATATCATCATAGCCATCACCATTGACATCCCCGGCAGATGAGAGCCAGTGACCGCTATTATCACTTAGAGCAACACCGTTGAATAGCACGCCCGTCGTGCCGTTTAATGCTGAGAGTTCAATCGTGCTTGCCCATGCGCCTGCTTTACCGAAGACGAGGTAGCTTGCTCCTGAGTCGGCACCATTAGGGGCTGCTCCAGGCGCTGCAATGAGTACATCATCAAAGCCATCAGCATTCACATCGCCTGCAGCGGAAACTGTATAGCCTGAATAATCATTTGCAGCGACTCCATTGAGTGTGAATCCATTCGTTCCATCAAGTGTAGATACGGCTATGCTGGCGGTCCACCCACTTGCTTTGCCAAAGATGACGAAGCTTTCGCCAGATTGAACACCATTGGGAGAAGTATTAGGTGTGCCGATGATGATATCATCATAGCCATCTCTATTGATATCACCTGCACCAGAAACGCCTACCCCGATAGTATCAGATGCGTTATCACCCTCCACTTGGAATCCGGTGGTGCCGTCGAGAGAGGAAAGTTCGAAGGTACTGGCCCAGCCGCTGGTCTTGCCAAAGACTAGATAGACCGTTCCGTTAGAGGTTCCACCGGGGGCCCTTGCAGCTGAAATGAGAAAGTCGTCATTACCGTCGCCATTGACATCACCTGCTGCTGAAACAGCATGTCCCGCACGATCCTGTGTCGCAGCCCCATTAAGCGCAACGCCTGTGGTCCCATTCAGCGTGGAGAGTTCCAATGTAGCGGCCCAAGCGCTTGCTTTACCGAAGACAAGGTATGTTGCTCCTGATTCAACGCCATTTGGATCTGCTAAGTGGGCACCGATAAGAAAATCACCAAAGCCATCGGCATTCACATCACCTGCGGCTGAAACAGCAACCCCACTGCGGTCGTCGGCGGCGACCCCATTTATGGTGACTCCATCGCTTCCATCAAGCGTGGAAAGATCTAAGTCGGCGGGCCAGCCGCTAGCTTTCCCAAAAATGAGATGGCTTGCCCCTGAAGTCGCGCCGTTGGGAGAGGCCCCATAGGCAGCGATGATAAAATCGTCGTAACCATCTCCATTGACATCGCCAACAGAAGAGGTGGCGATACCACTGCTATCTCCCGCAGTTGCCCCATTTAGAAAGACCCCCGTAATCGGCTCACATTGGCCACCGCAGAGCATGGTCGTTCCGTTCTCTGTGGTGAAGCCGCATGAACTATCCGTTACAATTTCGCCAATGCAGGTTGCAAAGCCAGCAGATCCGGTCTTTTCGAGGATATCGGTGCTGCTACCATCTTGTAATTCGAATTTATCACCCGCTGAGGCAAAGCCGTCTTCGGCTTTATCAGTCAATGTAACGGTATAGGTAAATGCGCCGTTAGGCAGCGCGTAAGCGCGCGATTCAGTCGAATTATCATCCGCCGGGCTTTCATAGGCTCCCACAAGAATTTTTTTGCCATCCTCATTGAGGAATGTCCATCCCGTTTCTTGCGCCGAGCCATCCAGATCAATATTGACGGTGATAGGGCAAGAGGTGGACGTACATTCTACCGGGTCTGTAACCGCAGAAAGTTCAACTACACCGCTGGTTGTTGACCAATCAGAGGTGCCGAAAAGGAGGTGAGTTTGCCCCGAGCCCGCACCGTTCGGATCAGCCAGAGTTGCTCCAATCGCTAGATCGCTATAACCATCATTATTCATATCCCCTGCAGAAGAAATGGAGATACCTGATCGATCCCCTGCATCAATCCCATTGAAGACTAAACCGTTTGTACCATCCAAACCTGAGAGCTCGAAGGCGGCAGCCCAACCAGCAGCTTTACCAAAAACAACGTAACTTGCGCCTGAGCCAGCCCCGTTTGGACTAGCCTGATAGGCTCCAATTGCTATATCATCATAACCATCGCCATTGACATCGCCTGCGGAAGAAATGAAAGTTCCTGAGCTATCACCAGCAGCAACCCCATTGAGCACGAAGCCATTGCTACCATTCAAACTTGAGAGCTCTAAGGCGGCAGCCCAACCGGAAGCTTTACCAAAAACAACGTAACTTTCACCTGAATTTACCCCGTTTGGCGCAGCTCGATATGCTGCAATCAGGATATCATCATAGAGATCGCCATTGACATCGCCAACCGCAGAAACTGAGATCCCGGAACTATCCCCTGCATCAATCCCATTGAGCTTAAAGCCAGTCGTGCCATCCAAACTTGAGAGCTCTAAGGCGGCAGCCCAACCGGAAGCTTTACCAAAAACAACGTAACTTGCGCCTGAGCCTGCCCCGTTTGGAGCAGCTGAAGGTGCTCCAATTAGGATATCATCATAGCCATCGGTATTGACGTCACCTGCCGCTGACACTGAAAATGCTGAGCTATCACTAGCAGTCACCCCATTGAGCTTAAAGCCAGTCGTGCCATCCAAACTTGAGAGCTCGAAGGCGGCGGCCCAACCGGAAGCTTTACCAAAAACAACGTAACTTGCGCCTGAGCTTGACCCGTTTGGGTCAGCTCCAGGTGCTCCAATCAGGATATCATCATAGCCATCGCCATTGACATCTCCTGCAGAAGAGACCGCTCTTCCTGCCCCATCCCCAGCCGCAGCCCCATTGAGCTTAAAGCCAGTCGTGCCATCCAAACTTGAGAGCTCGAAGGCGGCGGCCCAACCGGAAGCTTTACCAAAAACAACGTAACTTTCACCTGAATCTATCCCGTTTGGATCAGCAGGAGGTGCTGCAATCAGGATATCATCATAGCCATCGCCATTGACATCGCCTGCAGAAGAGGCTGGGCTTCCTGACCAATCTTCAAAATCAAGACCATTTAAGGTAAAACCGTTTGTACCATCCAAGCTTGAAAGCTCTAAGGCAGTCGTCCAACCCGAAGCTTTACCAAAAACAAGGTAGGTTTCACCGGAGCTAACCGCATTCGGGGAAGCTTTAGGGGCGGAAATTAAGAGATCCAGAAAACCATCGCCATTCACATCACCCGCAGAAGAAACTATCTCTCCAGAGTACTCAACTGTATTAATCCCGTTAAGCACCATACCCGCACCTGCGACACAGCCCGTTATCGGCGGTTCCAGAGGGTCAATTGTGGCGGTTCCGTTGAAGATACTATCCGGTTTGCCCCATACGAGCATATCATCGTAGAAAAGGGTGTCGGTGTCCGATTCGCGGATGGAGGAATCGATATAGGTGCCGGCTGTAGCCGCATCGCAATTGGCGGTGTCGAGATACCCTGCCGTACAAGCGCTAGTGGTTAGGTTATCTTCATCCGTACCCCCGCGGCCCGTTTTACCTGTCGTATAAACGACAAAGGCGGCGCCGGTTGTGATTGGATTGCTGCCACGATCATTGACGGTGAGAACACCGGTTGAATCCGCTGTGAAGGCGGTAATGGAAGCATCATCGACCACGTAGACATAGCGATTACCCCAATCATCCGAGATCATGGGCTCGTTTAGGCCGAGCGTTTTAAACGGTACAGCACCGATTTTCATGGCGGGCGCGGCAACATGGGTGATGCCTGATGGCGGGGTGGCATCACAATCAGCGGCGGCAGGTGATACGCCATAAGTAGCCGTTGCGCGTGCCGCATCGATAGGCGCCGGACAGGGCAGGCGGCCATAGCGTTCACCAAAAAGGGCTAAAGATTTTTTAATGACTTGTAGCTCGTTCCAGCTATTGCGCACGTTCTCTTTTTCAACATGCTTATCGCCAACCGTCAGGCTCATGCCGAGCACTAAGGCAATAATTCCCAGCACCATCGAAAGTTCGAGCAGTGAGAAGCCGCTCTTCTTCATGTTATTATTCGGTCTCTTCGCGTCATCACCCGACTGGTTCATGCAATCTATGGATTGCCCGGATAGACCGTGCAATGGTGAAGAAGAATGAGCGTTGCGTTTTATCATAATTTATCTCTCATTATTCCCATTTGCAGCAAAGAATAACATGAGAACTGTCGCATGTATCACGGGAAAATGTTCCGGAAGATCTCCAGATTATCCCACCGTCAGCTCCAGTGGAAGCTGTCCATCCGTTGCAGTCTTGAGTCTGGCCATCGCCGCTTACCCAACCGTCAGTAGCTAGGATTGCATTCTCATGAAAATATTTTGCAGCATCGGTCACTGTGCACACTTTATATCCACTTGCTGCGGCGCAACCATTTGCATTAATAAAGGTTGCCATCGCTAAATAATTTCCAAAATTACCGTTATTGCTTGCGCTCGTTGCAATAATACTTAACGGAACGCCTCCCGCTGCACTGCCACTGCCGCCAGCACTTACATTATAGATACTATTCACGGTTTTCCAGATCAGGATATCATCATAAAATTGGGCGGTGACTTCACCATCATTATAGGTGCCGTCGCGGAAGGTGCCGTCATTATCCCAGTTTTCGTAATCTTTATCCGTCACCGTGCTGGCGATAATGCTGATTGATTTGGTTGGGGCTGCGCCTTTACCCGTTTTGCCTGCGCTGGCCAAGAGATAGGCGATTTGGCCACTAATCGCAGTGCCGCCTGGAACTCCGGTGCTGCCATTATCATTGACGACAAGTGCCGAACCGGCGTAAGTGGAGCTAAAGGCCGTGGTTGCATCATCCATCACCGTATAACGGTAGCGGCGGTTCCATGCGTCCGAGCCATATTCATCGGGTAAGCCTAAATCATAAAAAGGCACATCGCCATAAACGACAGTCGCCGCGGTGCCGGGGCAAGTGCCTTCGCGGCCATAGGTAGCAGTACCCGGCAAAACAACGGCACTTGCAGGGCAAGGGAGGCGGTTATTTTGTGCCACAAAGACAGAAATCGCATTCGCAACTTCTTTCATTTCTTCATAGCTGCTTTCGATTTTTATTTGCTGTGTTTTCGCGGTGCCAAGCGTAAGCCCACCTGCGACAACAATAGAGATAATGGTTAAAACAACGGATAGCTCTAAGAGTGAAAAACCTTGACGTGACATGTAGATAGAATCTCCCTAATTTATCAAACTATAGTCTGACTTAATAGGGTAAAGAAACCCTTAATTTTAGCGTTAATTATCGCTAAGTTAGAGGGGCATGTTTAAGTGTTAGGCGATAAGGTTGACGAGACTTCCGGGAGGCTCAGTCTGACTAGGCTTTAGCAGGGTTTCGGGGCGGGCAGTATTGCTGCCAAATTTCTTCGCCGCACTAAAGTCAGCGGCCGAAGCATCTCCAGGAGCGGTGGCGGCAATGCCTAAGGTTTCTGCTTCGCGCGAGGCACGCTCGGAGTCCACTCCCGGTGTGCTAGAGACATTCACGCTGCCTGCGACTGCATATTGGTTGCCGTCGGGGCCGGTCACTGTTTGAAATTCGGGTAATTGTCCTAATCCGCTTGCTGCTCTGAAATGTAGGCCCTCATGGGTACGAACGGCGGCATCGGCGGCCTGTAAGCGCTTTACATAAGCACGTTCGCTATCGGTTAAGCCGAGCTGATCTTGCGCTTGCGCGCTTAAGGAAACCACATCCTCCACGGCATTGGCTCGGTTGCTGTCAAGGGGAGGATCTTCGGTGATGGTGACGGTTGCCGCAGCCACAATCAACTCGCCGTTTGGGCCACGTTCATAACGGTATTGGACGTTCACATCCGCGTCAGACGCGGCGGCATTTACCTTGCTGGAAATTTGTGCTTGAAGTTGAGATTCGCCGGAATCGGTTTGGGTGGGAAGGGGGCGGGTTCCCAGTGTAAAAGGAGATGAAGTTGAGATTCCGTTTACGATAATAGCACCCCTTATTGATTGCGTGATAACCCAGTTATTTTAGCATTTTAGTGGATAAAATGCAAATGAATGATAAAGCCGAAACTCAACATTTAGTAAGCCTTTCGTGGATTTATCGCTTATAGTGAATGGGCATTATTAAAGTTTTTCAATTTAACGTGAAGCGCTAATATGAGGTGTTTGTTTGCATTATCTGTGCATATTACATCTACGGTTAAGACACAAAATTATTGAATCTATCATCGACGTTAACCAGTTCACTATGCGAAATGCATGTTAAGGGAGAGTAAACATGAAAAATATGAAGGTCGCACTGAAGGTGCCATTACTGATTTCCTTCGCGTCACTTGTTTGCTGTATTGTCGTGGGTGGTCTGGCGATCACTATTTCAGAAAAAACGGTCGTGACTTCCATTGAAGATAAGTTGGGCGCGGTGGTGAATGCTAAGAAGCGTACATTAGAAAACTATTTGCATTCTATTCAAGAAGATCTCGAAACGGTTGCCGATAACCATGAAGTGATTGCGGCAGTGAAGCAATTTGAAGAAGCGTGGTATACATTAGGCAGTCAACAAAAACGGCTATTACAGCGACTCTACATTGATCAAAACCCGAACCCCGTTGGTGCAAAAGAAAATCTGGACGATGCACAAGATGGCTCTCTTTATAGCGAAGTACATGCGGAGCATCACCCATGGTTCCGTCATGTCTTACGTGCGCGGGGCTATTATGATATTTTCTTATTCGATATGCAGGGTAACCTTTTATACACGGTATTAAAAGAGTTGGACTATGCAACCAACGTCAATGACGGCCAGTATAAAGACAGCGATTTAGGAAATGCTTTCCGTGCGGCAGCGGCTCCCAGCACAGCGGCGGGTGAACAGTTTTTCTTCGATTTCAAACCTTATGCGCCCAGCCATGGTGCGCCAGCAAGCTTCATTTCCACTCCTATTGTTGAGAATGGCAAGAAAGTGGGTGTCTTGATTTATCGAATGCCAGTAGAGCGTTTGAACGGCATTGTTGCAAGTCATGACGGTATGGGTGAAACTGGCGAAATCTATGTGGTGGGTGAAGATAACCTAATGCGGACGGATTCTCGTTTTACGCAAGAATCGACACTTCTTAAAACGCAAATTGAAGGCAAGAGTGTCGCGAAAGCACTGGCCGGTGAAACCGGTGTTCAGATTATCACAAATTATCGTGGCGTGAGCGTATTCTCCGCTTATGCACCGTTGGACTATATGGGCACGCGTTGGGCAATGCTGGCCGAGCAAAACGAAGCAGAAGGTATGATTCCGGTGAGGGATATGGAGTGGAGTATCGTGATTTCCACGTTCATCACTCAGGTGATCATTGCCATTTTTGGTTTTGTTATGTCTCGTCCCATCACAACGCCATTAGTGGATATTAGTGATGCGCTCAAAGGCTTAGCGGAAGGTGATACCAACACTGAGATTAAATATACAGACCGTCAGGATGAAATGGGTGACTTGGCAAATGCGGCATTGGTTTTCCGTCAAAATGCACAAGAGAAACTGAAGCTGGAGCAAGAGCAAGAGACAGCCAAAATCACAGCGGAAGAAGATAAAAAGAGAATGATGCAAGATCTGGCAGACACATTCGAGTCTGAGGTGAAGGGCATTGTGGACTCTGTTTCTGCTACTGCCACCAAAGTGTCGCAGATGGCGCAAGGCGTGGCTGACTTCATCACGAAGTCTTCGCAAACCTCGAGCAATGCATCGGATGCGGCGAATCAGACAAGTGAGAATGTCGGTTCTGTGGCGACTTCTGTTGAGCAGCTTTCCGCTTCGGTGCGTGAGATTTCAACTCAGATTCATAACACGAATCAAATGGTGTCCGATTCTGTGACGCGTACGGAAACAGCTGACAAGCATGCAACTACGCTATCGGGTGCGACGCAAGAAGTGAAAGAAGTGATTCAGCTTATCGCCGATATTTCCGGTCAAATTAACTTACTGGCACTCAATGCAACGATTGAATCTGCGCGCGCAGGTGAAGCCGGAAAAGGCTTCGCCGTGGTTGCGAGTGAGGTGAAAAATCTTGCCAGTCAGACCGATAAATCGATTGAAGAAATCACGCGTGTGATTGATGAAATGAATAGCGCGTCAGGTAACATCGTAACGTCACTGGGATCAATCAAAGATTCGATTTCTAGCATCTCGCAAGCATCTGGCAGTGTCGCCTCAGCGGTGGAAGAGCAATCGGCCACCACCAGCGAAATTGCCCAAAATATGCAAGTAGCGTCACGGGGTACGGATGTTATTTCGAAGAATTTAACCGAAGTGACGGCCGCTTCTTTGGATGCAGTAAGCGCTTCTGAGCAAATTTTGACCGCCTCCAAAGAGCTATCCGAACAAGCCGATAGCTTAGATGGTCAGGTCAGTAGCTTCCTAAAGAAAATTCGCGCTGCAGCATAACTCTGCACGCGAGTTAGAAATGAAAATGGCCGAGTGCAATAGCATGTCTGGCTATTTTTAGATTGGCCGATGGCGTTGATTAAAAATTCAGATCAATACGGTTATCTTGGCGGTATTCATGCGGTTCCTGAAAGGTGCCTTCCCACAAGCCGCGCTTATGTTGCTTGGCCGCCGCTTCCTCTCGCAAGTAAGGGGTGTCATAATCAAGGTAAGAAAGGGCCCAGCCCGCTTCAACCATCGCTTTATTTAAGTTGATACCCTTCGCATAACATTGCGCGACAGAGCGACCATAGCGGTCGGTTTCCTCTGTTTCGCATATCACGAATTGGGCGCCAATAAGTTTGCTTAACTGGCGCTGGGCTTCTCGACCGCAATCGTAGTTCTGGCCCCGACGGTTGCAGGGCTGTCCAAGTTCCGGCGCATCAATACCAGCGAGACGAATTTGTAAGCCATCAAAGGTGAGAGAGTCCCCATCACTCACGCTAGGGATACCCGAGTAGTCAGTCGTCCCAGAGTCATCATACCCGCCTAATGCCCAGCCAATGAAAATCAGAGTGACAATAATTAGTAGATTTCTGAACGTAGCTTTGGCGCGTTTTCGCATAGCGAAATAAGAGAGCCTCTACCGTTCGCGGAAGGACTCATGCTGCAGCATGATAACGGGCTTGAGCAGATACTGCATCACGGATTTTGAGCCGGTTTTAATGTCGACCATCACCTGCATACCTGCCGTAATCGGGAAGCTGTTTACATCGGTGCCAAGATAGTTCTGATCTGTCAGTACTTTGACGAGGAAGTAAGGTTGGCCGGTTTGTTCATCCAGTAGGGAGTCCGCAGAGATGGATTGCACGGTGCCTTTTAGCCCACCATAGCGTGCAAAATCATATGTATTAACCTTTACCAACACATTCTGATGTTTGCTGACAAAGCCAATATCATTCGGATTGAGCTTTGCTTCAATGATCAAGTTAGCGCTTTGTGGAACAATCTCCATAACGGTCGCTCCAGGTTGAATCACGCCGCCCAATGTGTGGTTTTTGAGAGATTTAACAATCCCGTCAATCGGGCTGCTAATGGTGGTGCGTTCTACCTGATCATCAGCACGGTTAAAGGCTTCCTTCGTGCGGGCAATCGCTTGCTCCACATCGTTAAGTTCCTGCTGTGCTTCATTTTGAAAGTTGAGTTGCCCGCCGCGTAATTTATTGGCTGCTTCTTTCATTGCCGCTGACGCACGTGGGATACTCACATCAATCATCTTCAGGCGACCTTGCAGTTGCTTGAGTTCACCGGAGAGCTGTAAATGCTCTAATTTGGAAGTGAGTTTATCTTTCAGTAAATCTTTAGAGATACGGAACTTTTCGCGCAATACCCCTAGGTTATTCACAATAGAAGAGCGTTCCGCTTGTAACTGGCGGCGGTCTAATTCACGCTGCGCGCTTTGATCGCGCAGTTGCGCGTTTTCATTCTGTAATTTATTTTGACGACTTTTGAACGTTTGCTGTTCCGCTTTTTTCAACTCGTCGCGATAGGCTTTATAAGCTGTATCAAAATTGAGGGTGGGCTTTCCAGCCGCTTCGGCCTCAAGTCTCGCCCGTTTCAGCTGAAGCGCTTCTTGCTGAATTTGTAGTTCCTCGCGATTGGCCATGAAGGGGGTGAGGTTGAGTTGAACTAAAGGGGCGCCTTTTTTGACAGCGTCTCCTTCTGTGACGAAAATCTTTTCAACAATTCCGCCTTCCAAATGTTGAATGGTTTGGATCTGTTCTTGCGGCACGACTTCACCTGTCGCAACGGCGACTTCTTCTAATTTTGAAGTGAATGCCCAAAGTAAAAATAACAGGATAAGGCATGCAATAATGGTGGCCGTAAGGCGCCATTTATCGGTACGCTGGGTGGCGAGTAAGGTATCTAATCGGCTCATGATTCGTCACCTTTCTTCGTTTGTGTTTCAGGGTCTTTGCCTGTGATCGTTGCCAAAACTTCTTCTGCGGGACCGTCTTGAATGATGCGTCCTTTATCCATCACCAAAATACGGTGGCAGGCGCGTAAGATAGGCAGCGAGTGAGTGGCGACAAGAATGGAACCATCTCGCGACAAAGCCACGAGATGGTGACGCAGCAACATCTCAGAAGCACTATCAAGATTGCTAGTTACTTCATCCAGCAACAGTACAGGTGGGTTGCGCAACAAAGCACGGGCGATGGCAAGGCGTTGACGTTGTCCGCCTGATAAGCGATGGCCGCCTTCGCCAATTTCTGTGTCATAGCCATCTGGCAGGTCGATGATAAATTCATCAGCACCTGCGAGTTTGGCGGCGGCTAATACCGCTTCGTCGCTCGCTTCAGGCCATGCTTTGACAATATTTTCGCGAATGGTGGCGTTAAACAAGAAGCATTCTTGCGGCACGTAGCCAATCCATTCGGTCACTTCATCGCGGCTAAATTGCGCAAGGTCAGCACCGTCTAATACAACGCGCCCCGCTTCTGGTGTGTAGAGCCCTTGCAGGGTTTTGACCAAGGTCGATTTGCCGCAGCCATTGCGTCCGACTAGCCCAACCATCTCGCCGGGCTTTAAAGTGAGGCTGCAATCTTTGACGATTGGTTGATCTGCGCCTTCATAACGTACGACGAGTTCCTCAGCTTGCAGTAAACCTTGAGGACGAGGGCGCGAGACGCCGCTTTCGTCTTTTTCGCGCGGCAGTGTTTCGAGCACATTCAAATGTTCAATCGCTTGTTTACAGCGTGAAAATCCACGCCATCCAGATAGAAGCTGGTTAAGCGGCGCAATGATACGTGAGGTCAGCATGGTAGTGGCAATGAGTGACCCGATGGTCATTTCACCCGCGATAATTGCCAGCGCGCCGAGTGTCACTAAAATAGCTGTACTGGAAGTCGCCAGTGTTTGCCCCATGGCAATGGAGATATCGGTTTTGACGCCACGCTCAAACGAGTTCTCGATTGAATCGGCATGTAAATCTTCGTAATGCGGTTGGGCGACCGCATCAATGCGTAATGCCTTTACCGTCGTACGCCCGGCAAGCATTTCTGAGATGAGCATGTCATGGCTAAGATTATGTTTCGTCTCTTTGTTAGAAGCCTCACTGACTTCACGCGTTGACCACCAGGTCAGTGCAAGGAAAGCAGGGACGATTAGCAGGAGTGCCCAAGCGATCGGCGTTGCGATCACAAAAATTACAATGACATAAAGAATCGCAAAAGGAATATCGGCGATTAGCACGGCGGAGGGGCCAGAAAAGACACTGCGAATAATCTGCGTATCTTGGAAGAGCGAGCGCCAGTAGTTGGTCGGCTTAGATTCCAGCACTTGCAGCGGCAATACGCGAAAACGATTGTAAAGGTGACGGCCTAGATGCGCATCAATATGGATGGCAGTATCTTGCAAAAGGCGACTACGCGTGGTGCGGAGTAAAAAGTCGAACGTAATGGCGAGCACCACACCGATGGCCAGTGCAACAAGCGTCGATGTGGCTTGATGCCCAACGACACGATCGTACACTTGGAGTGTGTAAAGGGGCACAGCGAGTGCGAGCAAATTCGTAAACAGAGAAATCGCGAAAACTTCAGCGAAGCGACGCTTGAGGGGGGCTAAACATTTTTTCAGCCAGTGGGTGTTTGTGTTACTCGTTTCAGCCATAGATTTTTTCTAACATTTTTCTACTTCATTCCAAAAGGTTTTAGCAATATTTTGGTCATAAAGCTGTTGAACTGCCCGGATACCTGTGGGGCAGGTGGTGTTTATTTCAATTAAAAAATCGCCGATTACATCTAATCCAATCAGCATAAGTCCTTCTTTGGCACATACGTCGCCAACGGTTTCGGCAATTTCAATCTGTCGCGCCGTTAGTGTAGTTTTTTCCGCGCTTCCGCCAACGGCAGCATTGGTGCGAAAATCTCCTTCGGGTGGTAGGCGGTTATAAGCCGCAGCCATTTTCCCATTTACCAAAAGAATACGTTTTTCTTCTGTCATCACTTCAGGCAGGTAGGGCTGTAAAATGATAGGCTCGGCGACCATTTTATCAACGAGTGCATCAAAGCCATTTGATTCAGGGGTAATATGATGGATGGCTTGTCCGCCAAACCCATAAAGCGGTTTAAGCACGACATCTTTATGTTCCTCACGAAATGCGGTTAGCGTTGTTTTATCGGAGCTGATGCACGTAGGTGGGATAAGTTCTGGGAACTCGAGCGGGAATATCTTTTCAGGTCGATTACGAATAGCCGTTGGGTTATTCAAAATCTTAGGATGTTGTAAGCGTTCGAGTAACCAAGTGCAGCCGAGATACTCCATATTATAAGGCGGGTTCTGTCGGATGAGGATAACATCCGCTTCCTCTAAATTCATTGGTTGAAGTTCGCCATGTTCAAAGAAATCATCCGTACGGTTGAAAAATGTAATAGGTCGTACTTGTGCGATGATTTCGCTGTTCACGGCAGCAATCTGCGGCGGCGCGTAATAGAATACATCGTAATCACGCGCTTGCGCTTCGAAAACGAGGGCCATGGTAGAGTCAGTTACTGGGTTAAAGCCGTCCGGCTCGTTCATTTGGATGACGAGTTTATTCATAGTGAGTTACTGGCTTTTCTGATTTGGGGATAATACGGCGTGGGTCATCTTTCATGATCACATGGCTGACGACTTTCGTCACGCCCGCTGTGCGGCTAACAAGATTGGTGACTAAAGAGAGCTCCTGTTCACTCTGAGCGATTCCCATCAGCGTAACGACACTATTAACGCACTCAACATTATAGTTGGTGGATTGGACGCCTTCGGTGATGAGTAGCTCGCCTTCAGCCTGCAGCTCAATCCAGATATCTTGTGCGGCATCGGTAATGTCAGATTTATTCTCCACTTGAATTTCGTTGATGACTTCGCGCACACCTTTGACTTCCCAGGCGTGGTCAACCGCACGTACCATGCTGATATGGTTATTCACGTTGCCAGTTAAAAAGACACGCCCCTCAATCACATCGGTATCCACATTCTTGAAAAGGTCGTTTACGTCCGTGCGGAAGAAGCGGTGGTTGATGGTAGTTTCAATCGTGAGATCATCAACCGCCATACCAATGGAACGATCTTGCGAAGCAACACGCGCGCCACGGCTAAGGGTGCTGATGGTGGTGGAAATGGGGCTGCAGCTGGCGAGTATAAGCAGGCTGCTGCTGATAGCGATGAGTGGTAATAGGCGCATAATTTCCCGATTCATTCGTTTGTCAAAAGGCATTGGCATGGCGTTTAGGCCAAGGCCATATCGAAACCGACATTACATCGAAGCGCAAATCGTGACCAGCATATTGCGGGTTTTTCGCTACCCAAAGTGATGCGGCGCGGGTAATGCGTTGCTGCTGCGTCGCAGAAATGGAGGCAATCGCGTCATCATGGCTTTTGCGCGCTTTGACTTCGATGAAGGTGACAAGCTTACCGCGCGAGGCGATCAGATCAATCTCGCCCGAAGGGCAGCGCCAACGTATCGCTAAAATTCGCCAAGCTGAAAGCCATAAGCGCAGGATGCAAATCCATTCCGCGAGCTTTCCCGTTTGGTGAGGTTGACGCATGGTTAGTCTTTTAAACCAAGTGCCAATTGATAGCAGTCACGTTTGGCGAGGCCAGTATGTTCGGCCACGTCAGCGGCGGCTTGTTTGATGGAGCTATCTTGCAATGCCCGGCGCAACAAAGCGATAACCGCTTCATCATTCCACGCTTTATCCGAAGCGGGGGCAGTACCAATCAGAACGACAATTTCGCCTTTCGGATTGTCTTCGGCTGTATATTCAGCCGCTAGCGTGCCTAACGACCCTTTGCGGAATTCTTCAAATTGCTTGGTGAGTTCACGGCCAATCACGGCTTCACGCTCAGGGCCTAAACATTCTGCGGCATCGATGAGCATTTTACTCAATCGTTTGGGGGATTCATAAAAAATCAACGTGCCGGGGATGTGGGTGAGGTTGGTCAGTGCTTTGCAACGGGCTTGCTGTTTGGGTGGTAAAAAGCCGGCGAAGAAAAACTGATTCGAGGGTAATCCTGCAGCCGATAGCGCCGTGATGGCCGCACATGCGCCGGGAATGGGCGTTACGGTAATGCCTGCGTCACGTGTCTCGCTCACCAATTTATAACCGGGGTCGGAGATAAGTGGCGTGCCCGCATCGGAAATAAGCGCGAGCTTTTTGCCATCATCTAGTTTCCGCAAAATGATTGGACGAACTTTTTCCGCATTATGTTCGTGATAGGCCTGCAGATGGGTGCTGATACCGTGGCGATCTAGCAATTTTCGGCTATGGCGGGTATCCTCGCAATAGATCGTATCAGCGGATTTTAATACCTCTAATGCACGTAAACTAATATCGCCGAGATTGCCGATTGGCGTCGCCACGATAAATAATTCTCCAAATTTTGCTTTATGTTCGCTCATTCGCTGACTATAGCCATAGAGATGAAATTCTCTAGCTTAAGATTATCCTTAATTATCATGACTGCCTTAGCGGTCGTGCTTTCGGGTTGTACGCGTGGCAAGCCGCCGGCTGAGGTGGTGTATCGCTCCAAGCTGCCGGATATTACAGGGGGTGCTATGACGCCGATTGAGGTGAGAGAAACCGCCCAAGCGTCTCGTCCGAATCTCATGCTACCCAAGACTCAAGTGACGATTGGCTTGATTGTACCGTTAACAGGTCCGCAAGCAGAGATTGGCGGGCAATTGCGTGATGCTGCACTGATGGGGCTTTATGATACGATTCAAGAATCTCCCAAGCTAGATGCAGCTGCGACACCAAAATTGCTGATGCGCGATAGCGGTGGCAATGCGGAGCAAACCGCAAGAATGACGCAAGAGTTGATTGATGGTGGTGCGCAGTTAATTATTGGCCCATTAGTGGCGGCAAATGTTCAAGCCGCAGGTAATGTGGCGCGCAACAACTCGGTGCCGCTCATTGCTTTTTCCAATAATATCAAAGTCGCGCAACCGGGCGTGTTTGTTTACGGTTTCGTACCGCATCAGCAAGTAAAGCGTATTGCAGATTTTGCGGCAGATAGTCAGATCAAACATTATGCGGCGATCGGCCAGCAAGATGATTATGGCCGCATGGTGATTCGTGATTTTTCAAGAACGCTTGCGACGAAGAAACTAACCGTACAGCCCGTGGAATTCTTTAATGCGGGAGAGATGCCAGCGTCGCCCGTCATTTCGCGTATTGCGAGCGATGCTGGGGATGTAGGGCGTGAGCGTAAGGCGGTATTTCTGCCCATTACCGGTAAGCCGCTTTCCTCAATTTCTCTGCGTTTGATGCAAGATATTAAAGCCAATAATGGTTTCCTTAAATTGCTCGGAACGGGGTTATGGGATAATCCGCAAACCTTGCAAGATCCTGGTTTAAAAGGTGCGTGGTTCG
This sequence comes from Rickettsiales bacterium, assembly GCA_029252805.1. Classification (NCBI taxonomy): domain Bacteria; kingdom Pseudomonadati; phylum Pseudomonadota; class Alphaproteobacteria; order Rickettsiales; species Rickettsiales bacterium. Next base: position 6,290 of record JAQXAR010000030.1, on the reverse strand, counting down.
CCACGACTTCGCCTGAAAATGCCTATAACTATAATGATCGTTTCTTTAGCCAATATGGCTATGCGCCTTCACGTATTTCGAGCTTGGCTTACGATGCGGTGAGCATGGCAGCGCTTAATGGTATTGGGCAAGGGCCTTCTGCCTTGACCGTCAAGGCACTCACCCGCAAACAGGGGTACGATAACCCAGCCAATGGCCGTGTGAAGTTTAATACAAGTGGCATCGTCGAGCGTGCCTTAGCTATTGTCGAAGTCGGCAACCAAGGCTTCCGCATTATCGACGCTCCAAAATATTCAGAGCGTTAAAATTTTTTCATTCTGAGGCGCAGCTGAAGGATCTTAAAACCTTTCGCTTTGCTCAGGATGGAAAGGCGTAACCTTTTACCTTAAATTCTCCACCAACCCCTCGGTCAGGCGATTCAGCACCATGCGTCCGTTCTTTGTCGGGATGAGTTGCTGTGTATTAAACTCTATCAACCCTTCTTCGCGTAATGCCTCTAAATAGGTCGTTGGCCAGCGGCTTGTGTCTATCTGCAGGCCTGCGCGTAGGCGTAGTCCCATGAGAATTTGTTCTTGTTGGCGGTCACTGGCGTTCACTTTCTCCATCACTTCATTGCCGTGACTTTCTTGCGCGATCCACGCCTCAGGGCTGCGTAGGTTATAGGTTGCGTAGCAATTTCCATCAGCGGCGTCCATGCGTCCATGCGCGCCGGGGCCGATACCTAAATAGCTCCGTCCTCGCCAGATATGCACGTTATGCTTCGCGTTGCCGCCCGCTTTGGCGTGATTGGAAATCTCATAAGCGGGCATGTGATGCGCTTCCATTATCGCTTGCGTTGCTTCGTAAAACTCGGCTGCCAGTTCTTCTTCCGGCATAATCAATTTTCCTGATTTGTGATGATGGAAAAATTGCGTACCGGCCTCAATTGTTAATTGGTAGAGCGATAGATGATCGCCGGCGTAAGTCAGCGCTTGCTGCAATTCGGTTTCCCAATCACTTAAGCGTTGATCGGGCAGGGCATAGATTAAATCGAAGCTGTAGCGTGGGAAGATACGCGCGGCCATCTCAAGCGCTTGGAGTGCTTCATCCACACTATGTTCACGTCCCAAAAACTTCAACGCTTGCGGGTGGAGTGATTGGATGCCGGTCGAAAGGCGATTCACGCCAGCAGATCGTAAGTCCTGTAGCTTGGCATTCTCGGTTGAAGTCGGGTTGGCCTCTAGGGTGATTTCAATATCAGGAGCAAATCCGAACAGTTTTTCCGCTTCCAGAATCAATGCTTCTGCAATGGAAGGCGGCATCAGTGAGGGGGTTCCGCCGCCGAAAAAGATGCTGGAGAGGGGGCGTTTATCCGCTTTGTCGTGATACCAGCGCAACTCCGCTAATAAAGCGTCATGCCATGCAGATTCATCAACAACTTCACGAACATGGCTGTTAAAGTCGCAGTAAGGACACTTTTTCTTGCAAAAGGGCCAATGGATATAGAGTGCATGACTAGCATTTTTGGACATTTGGAGGTATTATAAGATTATGCAGTCAGGCTCAAACCCAAAAGATGCTTTAGTTCCCCTTTTGGGGGAGCTTTATGGGCGTATCTACCACGCTGAGGTCGAAATTGGCCTTTGGGCGGGAGAGAATGACCATCGTCCGCGAATTGAGCGTTTTCACGATGCCGTCCGCGCTTATACGAATAATATGTCACCTTATGCGAGTGGTAGCCGGTTGGCGATTGAGCAGCTGGCGTGGGATATCTCTATGTTGCGATCTATCCAATCGCACCCCCTTACGCCAATGCCGAAAAGTCAGCGCAAGTCAGCTGATACCGGATTGGCGGTGCGTAAATCCAATGCGGTGGGCAGTCATGGCAATGCGCGCGTAGCAGCAAGTGCACATAAAAAGCAACTAGGCGATGATTACCGTCACTATGCGGTGCTATTTACGGCTCTATTAGCCACAACCGCTGACTTAAACCATCAATCGCGGATGGATGATAAAGACGCGGTGGTGGAAGAACTGGCGAATCTGCGCGCGTCCATCACCGGTAAAACGGTCAACCTCCATGCATTGGCTGCGCAGAAAATTTATGATCCTCAGGTTCTGTTAGAGATTCAGAGCTTGCTGCCCAAAGGCACGATTGGCACAGGTGAAGCTTTGGTGGCTATCAACCGTTTGCTTCAAAAAACGGATTCCGATCAAGATAAGCTCGATAAAGCCCATATCACATGGCTTTCCGGCCAATTAGCGATGTATGAGCAAGGCAAAGAAGTCGTGCAGGAGTTGATGCGCCAAGGGATGAATCTCGCCGGGCGTTTCTTGCAAGATACGATGGCACGCGATCAAGGTGGTCCAGGGCGTGGGTTTTAGTCTGTAAATCGTCATTACCTGACTTGTTCGGGTAATCTATCTCGCTATATTGACATGGATTGTCCGAATGAATCGGGCAATGACGGAATAAAAATATGAGTAAAACTTTGCAGCCGGTGCGTGGCACCCACGATATTCTACCTGAAGAATCACGTAAGCGTCGGTTCATTACCGACACCGCGTTTGGAATCGCTGAGCGTTATGGTTACGGCGAGGTCTCGACACCGATTTTTGAGTTTTCAGACGTGTTCCATCGTACGCTAGGTGATAGCTCCGATGTGGTTTCAAAAGAGACGTACAGCTTTGAAGATCGCGGTGGCGAGTCCCTGACCTTGCGTCCTGAATTTACGGCTGGAGTTGTGCGTGCATTTCTCTCAAACGGTTTGCAGCAAAATCTACCGTGTCGCTTTGCCTATCACGGTCCTGCCTTCCGCTATGAGCGTCCGCAGAAAGGCCGTCAACGCCAGTTCCATCAAGTAGGCATGGAGTGTATCGGCGTTGCAGATCCGCTAGCCGATATCGAAGCGATCGCGCTTGCATGGGATGTTTTAAATGCGCTCGATTTGGGCGATGCAGTGGTGCTTGAACTTAACTCTTTGGGCGATGCAAAAAGCCGTGCAGCGTATCGCGAGGCGCTTGTCGCTTATTTCACGAAGCATCAGGATAAGCTCTCTGCAGATAGCCAAACTCGCTTGGTGAAAAACCCGTTACGTATTCTGGATTCCAAAAATGAGGGCGACCGCGCGCTCATCGCCGATGCACCGCAAATGCAGGATAGCTTCACCGATGAGGCTAAAGGCTTCTTCGCCAAAGTCACGGCAGGGTTAGAGGCATTAGGCATTCCCTACGCCCATAACCAGCGTCTCGTGCGCGGGTTAGATTACTATACTCACACCGTATTCGAATTCACCTGCGACCGTCTCGGTGCGCAAGGCACGTTGTTGGCCGGTGGCCGTTACGATGGCTTGGTTGAGATGATGGGCGGGCAACCCACGGCGGGTGTAGGCTGGGCAGCCGGTATGGAGCGCCTGTTAATCGCCATGGAAATGGAAGTACCGCAAGCCGCACGCCCTGTGGCGTTAGTGCCGCTAGGAGAGGCCGCCCAAGCGCGCGCTATCCCGCTGGCGCATGAATTACGCAAGGCGGGAGTTTCCGTCACTCAAGAAGCCTCAGGTAATATGGGCAAGCGCATGAAAAAGGCCGATAAAGCTAATGCCAAGGTCGTCATCATCTTTGGCGATGACGAATTAACATCTGGTAAGGCGCAGGTAAAAAGCCTTGATTCCGGCGAGCAGTCAGAAGTGAGTTTTGACCAACTTGTGACGGTCCTTGGCTAAATGCAGCTGCAGACTCTAAGTTAGGCCATCTCTCTTGCCGCGCTGCGGCTTTGCTGCTAGCAATAGTTAACTCATTTAAGAAAGTTAACGTTATGTCATCTGTGAAAATTTCTCCTTCCATCCTGTCAGCGGATTTTGCCAAGCTTGGTGATGAGTTGCGCGCGATTGATGAGGCGGGCGCAGATATGATTCATATCGATGTGATGGATGGTCATTTTGTGCCTAATATCACCATGGGCCCGCCAATCATTAAGGCGCTTCGCCCGCATACGAAAAAGCCATTTGATGTGCATTTGATGATCGATCCTGTGGATATGCTGATTCCAGAATTTTGCGACGCGGGGGCTGATATCCTGACCATTCATGTGGAGGCAGGGGTGCATGTGCATCGTAGCTTGCAAATGATTCGTAATTTGGGGGTGAAGCCGGGCATTACGCTCGTGCCATCCACTCCGATAGAGGTAATTTCGGAATTGATTCCCTATGTGGATTTGATTCTGGTGATGTCGGTGAATCCAGGGTTTGGCGGACAGAAATTTATCATGTCGCAGCTTGAGAAGATCCGTAAAATCCGTAGCATGATTGAGGCCTCAGGCCGTGATATCATGCTGGAAGTCGATGGCGGGGTAACTCCTAATAATTGCGCGCAAGTGATTGAGGCTGGTGCCGATGTGTTGGTAGCTGGCTCTGCCGTATTTAAAAGCGATGCTGGCTATGCTGGTGCCATTAAAGCGTTGCGGGGGTAGGGATGACGGCGGAGATTATTTCTTCCAAAGGAAAGAATTTTTCCCGCATTCTGCGTAAGAATACTCGCGAGTTACGTTTTCTATCCAACTTAATTAAATTGAGGTTGCGCTTGTGGCTAACGCCTGTTTGTCCGCTTTCGTTAGCGATGTATCAGGAATATCCACGCGACCCTTGGAAGCCAGAGAAGATTCGCGGAGACGCCTTCATGAGTGGCGAATTTTGTGAGGGCATGGGCGGCACACCGTTTGAGCATGATTTCTGGAAATGCGTGCGTGATCTGCCGCTCAATTGGCAGCGCCGGATGTATGAATTTCAGTGGCTCAGAGATTTATCTGTGGTTGAAGATAAGCATAAAGCCTCTGAGTTTGCGCGTCAGCTCGTGGATGAATGGGGTGAGCAAGCAGAGCTGCATGGCGCTATCGGCCGACAAGTGACAACCCGTGCAGAGCGGCTGGCTTATTGCTTTTCCTATCATGATTTGCTGGCTCGCGGAGCCTCACTTACTTGGTTGAAGAAGCAGCAAAATTATTATTTCAAAGAACTGCTGATGCTGGGTGATATTTTGCGCCGTAAGGAGCATTACATTGGCTTTAGTGGGTTGAAGGCTTTGCTCTTTGCGAGCATGCTGTTTCCGTCCATGTCATTTCTAATGCGTCCTGTGAATCGTATGATGCATCGGGCGATGAAGACTCGTTTCTTCGAGGATGGCGGGCACCGCACTCGCAGTCCTGAGTTTCAGCGCTGGGATGTCGCGACATTACTGGAGACGCGTGCAGCGATGAAGCATCGCCATATTCCGATCACTCCTGAATTTGATGCAATGCTGCAGCGAGGCTTAGATGCACTCGCGGGGCTTGCCCATGGTGACGGTAAGGTTGCGTGTTTCCATAACTCTATTGAGGAGCCGGTTAATCTTCTGATGAGTCTTTGGCAGGAGTGGCGCAAATCTAAACCGTTACCGCAAAAGATTTTGCCTGATATGGGCTATGTGCATTTGAAACGTAAGGATTCCACCTTTGTGTTCGATGTAGGCTATCGCCCTATGACAAGTATCCATCATTATGCTGGTGCTTTGGCATTCGAATTTAGCCGTATAGGCGCGCGGATGGTGGTTAATTGTGGTGCATACCGTGGTGAAGACGAAGTGTGGAAGAAGGTGAGTTACCGCACGGCGGCCCACTCAACATTGTCGCTTGATCAGTATGATGCTTGGGGTAAAGGTCAGTGCGAGGAATCCTTTAAAGCGGGGCATTGCTCGGTTGAGGAGGGGGAGAGTGATATTCGTGTGATGGCCGATCATTACGGCTATGCAGACCGCCTAGGCTACGTGCATGAGCGCGAAGTGGCTCTTTCAGAGGATGGTAAAATCTTAACAGGGCGTGATAGTTTGCGACCTGTTGTTAAGCATCTTGTATTCGCTCGAGAGAAGGCCCAGAAGATGCATCTTCGGTTCCATCTTCATCCTTCCGTCACGGTAGAGAAAATGGCGCCTCAGGCGATTACTCTGAAGCTCAAGAATGGTGAGTTCTGGAACTTTACCGTCGATGATGCAGATGTCGTGCCTTTGGTCGAAGAGAGTATTTATCTTGGCGAAAATGGTTTGCCACAGACGAGTTTCCAGCTCGTCATTAGTGCTATTCTTGCGGATGCAGAGGAAGAAAAGAGCTTTTCTTGGAAGTTTGAGTGGAATAAGAGCTAGAGATAGCATTTTCCACTAGCTGTTTTGTTTTATATCTGTTATCGAACGCTTCTCTTCGTCGGGGAGTAGCGCAGTCTGGTAGCGCACCTGGTTTGGGACCAGGGGGTCGCAGGTTCGAATCCTGTCTCCCCGACCATTTATTT